>JBDNGV010000408.1:0-1189 GCA_041689125.1 Daejeonella sp. | reverse complement strand
TCATGCAAGGTGGCAAAACGGCTTACATCAAGCGAATCTACATTATAGCCACCGTAAAGTCCGAGTGGGTTCAAAATATGGTTTTTAACATAATTATCGAATCGTTCACCGCTTAGTTTTTCGATTACTGTACCCACCATATTGTAATTCAGGTTACAATACTTATATCCTTTGCCCGGAGCATAATCGCTGTAGCATTTGGCCCAATCCGTATTTTTGGAAGGGTTAATCGCATCCAGAGTAAAGTAGCCCTGACTGTCATTTATACTGGAGGTATGTGATAAGATCATTCTCAGGGTGATTAGTGTTTCCGGAAATTTCGGATTTCGGACTTTGAAACCTACCAGATCACTGAAATCATCTTCAAGAGAAAGCTTTCCTGCCTCTATCAATTGCATGATAGAAGTTGCTGAGAATGATTTGGATATAGAGGCAATACGGAAGATATTCGTATCAGAGAGAGGAACTTTCGAATCGATATCCTTCAAACCAAAGGAATGGGTATAAATGATGTTTCCTTTCTTTACAACGGCAACAGAGAGACCTACCACATCTAGTTTTTTCATGATTTCACGCAAAGCAGCTTCAGCTTTTTCATTTTGAGCGAAAACAGGTATAGTAGCGCAGAGTAAGAAAGTGATGGATAAAATCTTAAAGGAATATGTTTTCATCATTGTTTTAATTTTATTCTCATTTGGTTTAATTCCTCGAAGCTCTACTTCGATTTTTTGTAATTTTGTTATGTGATTGAATATAAACATAAGAAGCATAATGTATCCGTTTTATTGTATCATTTTGCATGTCCTGCGAAATACAGGAGAATTGTTTTTAGTCCAGAAGTTGATTTTAGTTTGAAAGAAATATGTGTTCAAATTTCGAAGTGCTATGATATTATTTTCATTGAAATTGGCACTGACAACGACCATATTCATTTTTCGATTCAAAGTGTTCCAGTAGAAAGTCCGACAAAAATAATAAGAACTGTAAAAAGTATCACTGCTAAAGAAATTTTTAAGAGACACCCAGAAGTAAAAGAAAAGCATTGGGAAGGTGAATTTTGGTCTAAAGGATTTTACGTTAACACGGTTGGGAAACATGGAGATGAGAATACCATTCAGAATTATGTAAAGTCTCAAGGAAAAGAAAAGGAATATAAAAAGATACATACTCAGCAGTTAATAATGTTTTA
>JBDNGV010000407.1:0-10239 GCA_041689125.1 Daejeonella sp. | reverse complement strand
GACTTGCGAAATCACCTAGCAAAGTGGAAAGTTGATTTCGTCAGTCACAATTCATCATGGCGAAGACGAATTTTTCGAGCCTAGCGCCTATGTAAATTCGCAAGTCTCCAATTCCTGCAAAACCAAAGATTTAGCAATAATTTAGTTGAACAATAAAATAATTTATTTTATCTATTGACAGAATTAAATTTTGTGCTACATTTGGAAAACATAAGAATGAAAAATTTAACTACATATTACTTCGCTTATTTTTACTATCTAGGTAAGAGCGGGGAAAATATGCAATAGATCTAAATATAGAAATTAGCAAAAAGTCCCTGCCCACAAGCAGGGACTTTTTTATTTAAAATCAAAATGCAGAAAAAACGAGTAGCTATTCAGGGGATCCAGGCTTCATTTCATGAGGAGGCGGCATTTAAATTCTTCGGGACTGGTATTGAGACCATTGAATGCGAATCATTCAAAAAAACTTGCGAGGTTTTAAAGAATAAACAAGCAGATTATGTGGTCATGGCTATTGAGAATTCAATTGCCGGAAGTCTTCTGCCCAATTACACATTGCTTAGAGAATACAATTTCTCTATTGTTGGCGAAGTTTACCTTGCAATACAACTTCATTTGCTTGCGCTACCAGGTGTAAAATTCGAGGATGTAAAATATGTTCAGTCGCATCCGATTGCTATCCGTCAATGCAGTGACTTTTTCGAAGAATTTCCACATTTACAAGTTGTAGAAAGCAGTGACACTGCGGCTTGTGCCAAAAAAATAAGAGAAGAAAACCTGAGTGATACGGCAGCGATTGCCAATCTACTAGCCGCTAAGCTATATGATTTGGAGGTAATGGAAAGAAGGATTGAGTCAAATAAGAAAAACTTTACTCGATTCCTGATCCTCGCCAATAAACCACTCGAAAATATTGAAGTCAATAAGGCCTCACTCAGTTTTCAAGTAGGCAACTCTGTTGGATCTCTGGCCGACGTTCTGAATATTTTTGCTTCACACAAAATTAATTTGAGCAAAATCCAGTCGATGCCGGTACTGGGGAAACGAAATGAATACAATTTTTATGTAGATATAGAGTGGAAAAACCAAGCCGATTATGATTCTGCAATCCGTCAGGTATTGAAACATACCATCAACTTTACGATCATGGGCGAGTATCTGAAAAACGATCAGGTTTAACCTGCAAATCAAAAAACAATTAAAAACGATACTATAATTAAACCCGGAATAAATTCTGGACCAAAAATTAAAACAATGAAATTAAATTTAAAATTACAGCCCTTAAATACCTGGGTAAAAACAAAAAATGAGCCTTTATTAATTGCAGGACCCTGCAGTGCTGAAACCGAAGATCAGCTGTTGGCCACAGCCCATTTACTAGCAAAAACGGGAAAGGTTTCCGTATTAAGGGCAGGAATCTGGAAGCCACGTACCCGTCCGGGAGAGTTTGAAGGTATTGGGAGTATTGGATTAACTTGGTTAAAAAGAGCCAAAGAAGAAACCGGTTTACCAATTGCAGTAGAAGTTGCAAATGCAAAACATGTGGAGGAAGCTCTTGCAGCAGGCGTTGACATCCTTTGGGTGGGCGCACGTTCAACGGTAAATCCATTTACAGTACAGGAAATTGCCGATGCTCTTAAAGGTGTTGATATCCCAGTAATGGTTAAAAACCCGGTTAATCCTGATATTCAGTTATGGGTGGGTGCATTGGAGCGTATCAATAATGCAGGAATTACCAAACTTGCAGCTATACATAGAGGTTTCTCCTCTTATGAAAAAACCGCATTTAGAAATGAACCAATGTGGGAACTTGCCATTCAGCTAAAAACTTTATGTCCTGAACTTCCAATCATCAATGACCCAAGCCATAGATGTGGAAACCGCGAATTGATTCAATATGTTGCGCAAAAAGCCCTTGATTTGGATATGCAAGGATTAATGATCGAGTCGCACCTTGACCCTTCTGTTGCTTGGACTGATGCCAAACAACAGTTAACCCCTGCTGCTTTATCAGAATTAATGGAACTTCTAACACTGCGTAAACCTGAGAGCAAAGACAAAGAATTTACAGATAAACTGGCTGATTTGCGCACTAATATTGACAAAATTGACGATCAGATCATTCAAAAGATAGCCGAAAGAATGCAGATAGTTCAAAAAATAGGTGAATTTAAACGTGATAATGGAGTAACTATCCTTCAGGTAAACCGCTGGGATCAAATCATGAACAAACGCAGCACATTTGCAAAAGCTTTAAAACTGGATCTTAATTTTACAAGCAAACTTTTGGAATTGATCCACAGCGAATCTATCCGCAAGCAAACTGAAATCATGAATGATAAAGTGAATGTTGATTAACAATGAGTTCAGCAAGCATAAATCTATCGGCAGTGAATATAAAACTGAACTGTGCCATACCACTGACCGGATCAAAAAGCGAGAGTAACCGCGCATTGATCATGCAGGCCTTAAGTGATGGTGCCATTCGGGTAGATAATATTTCTGAAGCTGCTGATACTGTTATTTTAAACAATATTCTGACGTGTGATACCCAAAAAATAGTTAATATCGGTCCGGCAGGTACTGCTATGCGCTTTTTAACTGCCTTTTTCTCCTTGCAGGAAGCTGAACTTACCCTAACCGGCTCTGAACGTATGAAACAGCGACCTATCGGGATTCTGGTTGAGGCTTTAAGAATGTTGGGAGCTCATATTGAATATACGGAAAATGAAGGATTTCCACCTTTAAAGATTAAGGGTCCTTTGAAGCAAAAAACCCAAGTGGTTCGTATAAAAGGCAATATCAGCAGTCAGTATATTTCTGCGCTTTTGCTTATTGCTCCGAAGCTAGAGCTTGGGCTAAATCTTATTATCGATGGAGAATTAACCTCAAAACCTTATGTGCAGATGACCCTAGCCATGATGGAACAGGCCGGCATCAGGCATATCTGGAAGGAAAATGTGATAAGCATTGCAAAACAGGCTTTCAATAAGTCTATAATCCATGTGGAACCCGATTGGAGTGCGGCTTCTTACTGGTATGCCATTGCTGCATTGTCTAAAGAAGCCCATCTTTTCCTTCCGGGATTAAATGGATACAGTCTGCAGGGAGATAGTGTTATAGCCGAGATTATGGCGAACTTTGGTATTAGCTCACAATTTAAGGATGGCGGTGTTTACCTATTGAAAGAAGCAAAGAAACTGGAGCGAAAGATATTTGATTTTAAAGAATGTCCGGATTTAGCACAAACAGTAATTGTTTGTTGTGCAGCATTAGGGCATAATGCTACCTTCACCGGATTAGAGACTTTGAAGATTAAGGAAACCAACCGGGTAAATGCACTTCAAAGTGAACTGGCTAAAATCGGAGTAAAACTGATCGAGAAAAATCAAACCTATAAACTGGATTGCTCAGGGCTTGATCTGAATAAAAAAATCAGGGTGGCAACTTACGATGACCATAGGATGGCCATGGCCTTTGCTCCACTCGCTTTGGTTATGCCGGAGCTAAAAATTGAAGATCATTTGGTTATTGAAAAATCATATCCTGATTTCTGGAAACATCTTGAAATAGCCGGGTTTGAATTGAGAGTGGAGAATGACTAGTTTCCGATAAAGATTTTATATTTCGACCCCGAAGGTGGTTGTATATTTATAGAGGATCAGATTTCGCTGAAAAATTGACCCCGAAGGTGTACGTATATGGGAACTTCGAAAACACACGACCGGCTTCAGGGTCAGAAAACATGTTAAAAGAAATTTACTGTAAACATGTGACTACCTTCGGGGTCAAAGTAATGATATTTTATGCTGGGGCTTGCTTTTTGAGAATTGGACAGAATCATTCCTCCTAAGGAGTATAACCATGTTTTATCAGGAAACACAATTTTAACCTGACTTAATGGTGGAGAATTAAAAATTGACAGTGAATTTTGAAATAAATGCTTCAAGCAAATTCTTAACTTAAATAGTTATTTTAGAAATCTTTTAACTTTATAACCTTTTAACCTTTTAACCTTTTATTTCAACTTACAACTCAAAATGGCAGGAAATTCATTCGGTCAAATATTCCGCATCACGACTTTTGGAGAATCTCATGGTGAGGCTATCGGTGTAATTATCGATGGCTGTCCTTCTAATCTGGTAGTCGACATGGATTTCATCCAGTCGGAGCTTGACAAACGTAAACCCGGACAATCAAAGATTACAACACAACGCAAGGAAAGCGATACTGTACAGATCCTGTCGGGGGTGTTTGAAGGCAAAACTACCGGCACTCCCATCGCTATGATCATCCCAAATGAAGATCAGCGTTCAAAAGATTATTCTCATATTAAAGATGCATATCGTCCATCCCATGCAGATTATACATACGATGCAAAGTATGGCCATCGTGATCATAGAGGTGGTGGCAGATCCTCGGCCAGAGAAACAGCAGCAAGAGTTGCAGCGGGGGCAATAGCTAAACTTTTATTGCAAGAATCAGGAATTGAAATATTTGCTCATGTTTCAGCTGCAGGAACCATCGAAGCACCTCAACTTCCTATAAATTCCATTACAGAATTACTTGAGATTAGGGAGAGTAATATTGTACGCTGTGCAGATCCGAATACAGCAAATCAAATGATTGAACTAATTGATGGAATCAGAAAAGAAGGTGATACGATAGGTGGAAAAATTTCATGCCTAATTAAAAACTGCCCAGTTGGACTTGGAGAGCCTGTTTTCGACAAACTGCATGCCGATCTGGGCAAAGCAATGTTAAGCATCAATGCCGTGCATGGATTTGATTATGGGTCCGGATTTGCCGGTTCTGAGATGAGAGGTTCTGAGCATAATGACCTTTTTGTAGCCCCATCAGAAGGGCAAGAAAACAGCAATTTCCTTACAACAACTAACTATTCGGGTGGAATACAGGGTGGTATTTCAAACGGAATGGATATTACATTTAGGGTGGCATTCAAACCTGTAGCAACAATTATGCAGAATCAGGCGAGTCTCGATTCTTCAGGCAATGCAGCAAATGTTCAGGGCAAGGGCAGGCATGATCCATGTGTTGTACCTCGAGCTGTAGCTATTGTTGAGGCCATGGCAGCACTGGTTTTGGCTGATCATTTGCTGAGAAATAGGGTGATTAGACTTTAGACGATTTTTTGAAGTTTTCAGTAAGAGAAATCTGTTGTAAGGAAAGGAACAATCTACACAAAACGTCATTTCGAAGAAGGCACGACTGAGAAATCTGTTGATCTCAGCACAATCCCTCAATAATTATCCAAAACCCAAATTAGTACTTTTCGTCTACAGATTTCTCCATGCGATTATATGTTTTGAAAATAGAAGAATAACTTTCGCGTGTTCGAAACGACTAAAACAATTTCGGAAACTTATCGGGGAAACTGTCGTGCATCATGGAATAAACTACCTCAACCACATCATCAACGGAAGGTTTGCTAAAATAATCGCCATCCGAACCATAGGGAGTACGATGTGGTTTGGCAGTAAGTGTACGAGGTTGCCCATCCAAAAACTGATATCCATTCTGATGCTCGAGTACCTGCTGCATAATAAAAGCAGATGAACCTCCTGGAACATCTTCGCCCACTACAAGTAATTTATTGGTTTTTCTCAAAGATTCTGAACATAGATTATTAAGGTCAAATGGCAAAAAGGTTTGCGGATCAACAATTTCAATATCAATATTTAAATTCTCAAGCTCCCTAGCAGCCTGTTCTACTATTCTCAAAGTTGAACCATATGAAATAACCGTTACATCTTTTCCCTCACGGATAATTTCTGCCTTTCCCAGTTCAACCCTAAATTCACCTACATTATCAGGCATGATCTCTTTCAACCGGTAACCGTTAAGACATTCAATAACCAATGCTGGCTCATCACCACGAAGTAGAGTATTATACATACCTGCAGCCTGAGTCATATTTCGTGGTACACAAACATGCACACCCCGCAAAGAATTGATGATTACACCCATTGGCGAACCTGAATGCCAGATTCCTTCCAAACGATGGCCTCTAGTTCTGACAATCAGAGGAGCTTTTTGCCTTCCTTTGGTCCTGTAACTCAATGTTGCCAAATCATCACTCAGAATATTTAATGCATATAGTAAATAGTCAAGGTATTGGATCTCTGCAATGGGTCTTAAACCTCGCAAGGCTAAACCAATTCCTTGGCCAATGATGGTCATTTCTCTGATACCCGTATCCGTGATCCTCTTTTTTCCAAATTTTGCCTGCAAACCGGCAAACCCCTGATTTACATCCCCTATAGTCCCAACATCCTCGCCAAAAGCCAAGATCCTCTCATCACGCACAAAATTAGAATCAAAACATGCATTTAGAATTTCCCTACCATCAACCAATTTTGAATGCTCGGTATATTCAGGCTTAAGTCCAATCAGATTTAAAGGTGAATCCGGTGATCCGGTGAAAAGTTTGGAATTATATCGGTCAAAAATTTGATCATGCTGTTGGCTGTACCATTCCAATAGCATTTTTTTTGGTTCTGAATGATCATGTCGCAATAATCTAATTGCATTTCTAACCATTCCTATCACATCCTTACGGGATGGGTCAATACTTGATTTTAATTCACTGGCCAATTTAATTAGTTCAGGCTTCTGAGTATCCTCAACAATTTTAATGGCTGTTTCTAACTCAGATTTCATGCCTGCATTGAACTCAGCCCATGCCTTTTTCTGACAATTACGAATATAAATTTTAGCATTTGCTTCGATCTCATTCAAATCCTTCTCAGAAGAAATAGCTGTCTCAATCATCCACTTCCGCATCTGAAGCATGCAATCGTATTCATTTTCCCAGGCTATCCTATCCTTATTTTTATAGCGCTCGTGTGATCCTGAGGTGGAGTGTCCCTGAGGCTGGGTCATTTCTGTAACATGAATCATAACCGGAACGTGCTGTTCTCGGCAAATTTTTATTGCTTTTTCATAGGTTTCGCATAATCCTGGATAATCCCACCCTCTGACCTTAAATATCTCATACCCCTCACCCTTATCATCGCGCTGAAATCCTTTTAGAATTTCAGAAATATCCTGTTTAGTGGTCTGATATTCGGCAGGGACAGAAATTCCATAGGCATCATCCCAGATAGAAATGGCCATTGGTACTTGAAGTACTCCGGCAGCATTAATGGACTCAAAGAAAACACCTTCTGAAGTAGAAGCATTTCCTATAGTTCCGAAAGCAACTTCATTACCATTTACCGAGAAATTCTTTAGATAAGCAAGCTCCTGATTATTTTTGTATAGTTTGGATGCCAAGGCTAAACCAACTAAGCGACCCATTTGTCCGCCGGTAGGCGAAATATCAGAAGATGAATTCTTCAAACTGGTCAGGTCCATCCAACTGCCATCTTCATTTAAAAGGCGACTTGCAAAATGACAATTCATTTGTCTGCCTCCTGAACCCGGGTCAGCATCTAGATCTGTATTAGCATAAAGCTGTGCAAAGAACTCAGGCATTGTTAGCATACCTGCAGCAAACATAAAAGTTTGATCCCTGTAATATCCTGAACGCCAGTCCCCTGCCATGAAAACCTTGGACATAGCCAACTGTGCTACTTCTTTACCATCTCCAAAGATCCCAAATTTAGCCTTTCCGGTAAGAACTTCCTTACGACCTAAAAGACTGGCTTGTCTGCTTTCAAACGCAATTTTATAATCATTAATGATTATGCTTTTGAATGCTTCAAAGCTTAATTCTTCCTGTTCCTGCAAATTGTTCTCTATTATCCGGGTTTCTATCATAGAATTGCTTTATGGCCAAAAATAAGAAAAGAGAGCAGTAATTGATAATACTCATGCAAAATAATAATTCGCTTTTTCAGGAATTAACCAAATTATAACATCCAATTAACCACTAAGTAAATGTAATCGCCTGATTTGGAATGATATTTGAATGATTCAGCTAGATAATTTCTAAAATATAATTTGACACCAATGTGATTTTGTGAATACCCGCAGAGGGGTGATTATAAAATCTTGAAACCTTAATCCCGCATTTACTGATTTAAAAAGATGAAAAGATGAAAAAAATATTAATCCTGTTAGCTGCTGTGATAATAATTGTAGTTTTTAAGTCAATGCGGAATAATGCTAAAGCAGAATTTAAATTTGATAAAGAAAGTCATAATTTTGGGCAGATTCCAATGGGTACTCCGGTAAGCGCAGTATTCACTTTCACAAACGTGGGTGATGAACTACTGGTCATCGCATCAATTGAATCCAGCTGCGACTGTATTATGACCAAATTTACTAGAGAGCCTATTCTAACTGGGGGAAAAGGAATAATTACAATTACTTATGATGCTGCAATAGCCCATGTAGGATTTACAAAAGCTGTGATGGTTAAATCCAATGCAAGAACTCCAGTTAAAGTACTTTATGTAAAAGGCGAGGTCAGAAGTGCCGGTAGGTAAAATATGTTAAATTAAAATTAAAAAGCCTCTCCTTTTCGGAGAGGTTTTTTAATTTTGTACCATGCCAGAAATTTCAAGCAAAGGCCGGCAAATGCCTGCTTCTCCAATTCGTAAACTTACTCCTTTTGCTGACCAAGCAAAACGAGAAGGAAAAAAAGTTTACCATTTAAATATCGGCCAGCCGGATATCGAGACTCCCAAGGGTATGCTTGATGCCATAAAAAATATAGATTTTAAGGTCTGGGCCTATACCCCCTCAGAAGGCACATTGGCCTACCGAACCAAACTGACCGAGTATTATAATAAACTGGCTTATAATATTAATCCGGCGCAGATACTGGTTACTCTGGGTGGTTCTGAAGCAATTACCATCGCCATGCAGGCCTGTGTGAATGAAGGAGACGAGATTATTATTCCTGAGCCTTTTTATGCCAATTACAATGGATTTGCTTGCATGAGCAATGTGGTAGTGAAGCCAATACTTTCACATATTGAAAATGGTTTTGCATTGCCAGCCATCAGTGAATTCGAGAAACTGATCAGTTCAAAGACAAAAGCTATTATCATCTGTAATCCAAATAACCCTACAGGTTACCTCTATTCAAAAGCAGAATTGGAAGCATTAAAGGAATTATGCCTTAAATACAATCTCTTCCTTTTTTCTGATGAAGCCTATCGTGAATTCTGCTATGATGGCAGGGATTTCATTTCCCCAATGCATCTTGAAGGACTGGAGGAGCATGTTATCGTTTTAGATACTGTATCTAAACGCTACAGTGCTTGCGGAGCCCGTTTGGGATGTCTGATTACCAAAAACAAGGAGGTGATTGCTGCGGGATTGAAATTCGCACAAGCTCGGTTGAGTCCGGGAATGGTTGAGCAAATCGCGGCAACCGCAGCTGTAGACACACCCGACATCTATTTTGAAAAAGTCAATAAAGAATATACCCTTCGAAGGGATACACTGGTTAGCCGATTGAATAAAATTGAAGGTGTATTCTGTCCGAACCCCGGTGGTGCGTTTTATGTAGTTGCAAAATTTCCGATCGATAATGCCGATAAATTTTGCCAGTGGATGCTTGAAGAGTTTGAATATGAAAATTCGACCGTGATGATGGCACCTGCCACAGGATTTTATAGCACTAAAGGCGCAGGAAATAATGAAGTACGTTTGGCATACGTTTTGAACAAGGAAGATCTGGAAGCAGCTATGGCTTGTCTGGAGAAAGCCTTAAAAGTGTATCCGGGACGAGTATAGAGACTTTATAAAGATGCTATTGTAATATTTCGTATCTTTGAGTCATTAAATTCCAGCATAAATTCAGGGGCCGACCGGAATTGACAGGATGGAGATAGGTATGTAAGCATGCAGCGCGTTGTGAGTATTAGCGCTCAAATCTGAACTTCCAAACCACAATTGGCGAAAATAACTACGCCTTAGCTGCTTAATTTAGAATTAAGTAAGCTTTTGTTCCGTCAGATTCTGTTCTGTAGTCTGACATCAGGGGCATCGAACAACAGGACTGGCCAGGATTTAATGGTGTGATAATCCGGCAAGACAAGACATCTACGGAAGAAGGTATAGGTAAGCGGTTGACCTTCCCCTTCCTGACAATTAAACAACAGCTAAGCATGTAGAAAGCGTAATTTGTCCCATGTTTGGACGAGGGTTCGAATCCCTCCGGCTCCACAATGTTATTAATAATTAAGCCCTTAAAATACTATTAAGGGCTTTTTTATTGCTAAAAATAAAAAGGGTATCACAAAGGGTATCACATTTTAG
>JBDNGV010000406.1:0-4297 GCA_041689125.1 Daejeonella sp. | reverse complement strand
TTATAAATTACCTTTCTTCAGTTCACTTACTGCATGATCACATGCTCTTGCCGTGAAAGCCATGTAAGTTAATGAAGGGTTCTGACAGGCATTTGAGGTCATAAATGCACCATCGGTGACAAACACGTTCTTCACATCATGCATCTGATTCCATTTGTTCAACACGGAAGTCTTAGGGTCATGTCCCATACGGGCTGTACCCATCTCATGAATGGCCATTCCAGGTACTGCAGGTCTGTCGAACGACTGAATGTCTTTCATTCCGGCAGCCTCAAGGATCTCTGCTGCATCGTTTCTCATATCGATACGCATTTTCCGCTCGTTCTCACCAAACTCACAATCTACCGCCAGCAATGGAATATCCCATTTATCTTTTTTGGTCCTATCCAGAAAAGCACGGTTTTTAAATTCAGGCAAATGCTCACCGAAAGATCCCAATCCCATAGTCCATGGTCCCGGTTCTGTAGTTTCCTCCTTAAAATCCTGACCAAAGCCCATTTCAGGAATAGCCCGCTGCCATCCCGTACGACTTGCGCCTCCTCCGTAGTGGAAACCGCGTAAATAATCACGCTCCGGTTTATCACCAAGATTGCGGTATCGCGGGATATAAACGCCGATAGGGCGTCGACCATAATAATATTTATCATCAAAACCTTCTGCTGTTCCGGATGCTCCAATCTGAAAGTGATGGTCCATCAGGTTATGTCCAAGATGCCCGCTGCTGTTACCCAAGCCATCGGGGAAAGTATCAGAAGTTGAGTTGAGCAGTATTTGCGTCGTACCTAGGGTTGAAGCATTCATGAAGATAATTTTTGCAGAATACTCAATATGCTCATTGGTCTCTGAATCAATCACAATTACGCCTTTAGCCTTCCTGGTTTCTTTATCGTAAATAATCTCTCTCACTATGGAATAAGGACGTAGAGTGAGGTTGCCTGTGGCCACAGCTGCTGGCAAGGTTGCCGACTGTGTACTGAAATAAGCACCAAAAGGACATCCTCTATTACAAAGATTTCTGTTCTGGCAAGTACCTCTGCCATTATGCGGAACGGTGAGATTGGCCATCCGATAAACAGTCATCATCCGCTCTTTCTTATAATGCTTCTCAATCCTTTCTTTAACTGCTTTCTCCACACAGTTCATCTCAAAAGGAGGAAGAAATATACCATCAGGCAATTGAGCAAGCCCCTCTTTTTGACCGCTGATACCGGCGAAGCGCTCCACATAATCATACCAAGGTGAGATATCTTTATAACGTACTGGCCAGTCAACACCATAGCCATCCTTCGCATTCGCCGAAAAATCCATCTCACTCAAACGTAAACAACCCCGTCCCCAGGTAAGAGATCTTCCTCCCACATGATAGCCACGGTACCAGTCGAATCGTTTCACTTCAGTATAAGGACAATCGATATCGTCAACCCAAAATTTGGCATTAAACTCGCTGTATTGACCGGCTCGGGTTTGTACTAGATGTCTGCTACGCTCTTCAGGGGTGATTTTCCCCCGGTGTTTGAATTCCCATGGTTTCATTAAAGCGGTATCATAATCCTTCACATGCTCCACATTACGGCCACGTTCTAGCATCAATACTTTTAATCCCTTTTCAGTCAATTCTTTGGCTGCCCAACCACCACTAATACCTGAACCAACTACTATCGCATCGTAGGTATTCTGCTTCTCTGCTTTTAAATTAATATTCATCTATCTTAATCAATATTCTGTTAGTCAATTTCTTAGGTGGCCCAGGCTTTCTGTCCCGGTTGTAAAGGAATACAGGCTTCATACCTGCCCGGAATATGAACATAGCGTAAAGCTTGAGTCGCTCCAATCTCTGAGGTATAATAACCCAGAGAAGTAAGTTCATACATCAATTGGAAAAAGTGCGAAGGAGTAGTTCCTGCTGCGATCTGTGCCTTGGCTTCAGCTTTAAAGAATTTAAAAACCTGCTCTCGTTCTTTAAGGCTCAAGGCTATAAATAATTTTTTAAACTGCACTTGTGAAACTTCATCCACTTTCATTAAGCCATCCGCAAAATGTTTTTGAATATCTGAAGTATAACAATCCTGCATCATCATTACAATAAATGGACCAAGGCCTGCAGCTTTGGCGCCAGGTACTCCTTTTGTATCCGGAATAATCGTGTCGGCAATTTCCGCGATCAAAGCCTCCTGAGATGTTATTGATTTGGTAGAAACACCATTCCCTGCTGCAGGGCTCAGCACTTCGGCGAATACTCCTAAGCTTGAAAACGTAATTGCTCCCCCTAACAAAAATGTTGCCCTTCTAACTGCTTCTCTTCTATTCATCTATCTGTTTCTCTAATTTTTAATCTTTTTATTAAAATTCTCATCCGGGTATCAGTGCATGTAAATGTAGATAATATACCGTCAGTCTTAATGCCCTATAGGTATTAAGACAGGCAAAAACCAATGAATCAAAATATTTGACTATAATAAGTAATTTTCTTTAAACTGGGCGGGTTCTCTCTGTAAAATTCTACAAGTAGAAAACGCTATAATTAATAACTAAGGAGACGAAACGGTTCATACGCTCTGCCCCTAAAATATGATTTACAGGGTAGTTTTTCTAATACTTTCTTTCAGGATTACAATTCAATTTTCTAGGCAACTTCAAGAAGTAATTTGCTAATTATTGAGCTTCTTTAACTCAAATATTCTTTCCTTCTGTTTCTAAAGTTTCTAACAAATATAGCTCGGATAAAACATATCTAAAGTTGAAAGTATTAAAACCAAACAAGCTATCTTAATCATAAGCGGAAACTGACTGTGATTTCTTCAAACTTTTTTATAGATTGATTGTCCTGAAAGTCAAATTAATTCTTGGATTTATAACTCGCTTGGTTGGAGGTAGTCTGTGCAACCAATTTGTTTGTGTGGTGTCTTTCATTATCAATAAACTACCTTGCTCTAGAAAAATTGAGATCGTCTCTTTTGTTTTTTTATGCTTGAAGGCGAACTTACGTTCTGCACCTAAACTTAAAGATCCGATAGCTCCATTTTTCTTTAAATCTTTTTCTGCATCACTATGCCAAGCCATCCCTTCTTGACCATTATGGTATAAATTAAGCAGACAGGAATTAAAACTTTCTCCGGTATTTTTCTCAATAAGTTGTCTTAATTCAAGTAATTCCCTTGTCCAAATTAAGGCTTGTTTGGTCGTATTCGAATAACTATACTTAAAATTAGTATCGCCATACCAAGCAACTTTCCTTTTGGTAATAATTGTCCTTCCAAAAATAATGGCCTTATCATTTTCCCATTCGATGGTAGTTAATAAGCGATTAAAATAATGGTTTGATTCTTCATTATCCAGTAGTTTACCATAATAATTTACAATTCCATCTCCGGGTAATAGGTTTTTTGAAAAATTTATTTCTTGGTTAAATAGATCCATATTTTAAAAATATTATTTAGATGAAACCAATAGCAATTACAGATCATGTGCAGGTTTTGACAAAGAATTGAAGTGTGAGTATTTCATTTGTTTTGAAATCCCACAGCTGCCGTGCCCTAGCCGCAACGTACTTAGTGAAAATTTTTACTGACAGTCTATTTTTCTCAATTTAAAAGAATTATCGTAGTTCAGAGAGTCGGGATATTTAAAAAAGGCTCTATCTTTTTTGTTGTAGCTTTCTCCATATCCCTCAAAAAAAGAGTCTCCTTTCAGTTTAAATGCAACCTGTCTGCATGATTGAACTCCTTCGGAAAGGTATGTATATTCAGCTAACAAAATATTATCTTTCACGCGCCCCCTAATTGTTCCGGTATTTTTATCTTTTTCTTTGTAATTATAAACTAAATATCCCGAAACTGAATCTCCGACATGGCTTACTTTCAAACTAACTGTATCAGCTGCGACAGCATATAAATAACAATTTGTAGATGAGGGTTTTTCCTTATCCAGATTCTGCGAATTGGTTTGTTTTGTATCCTTTTCTTGAGAATTGCAGGAGGCCAAGAGAACTGCGAGGATTAAAATATTAGATGCTTTCATTAGGGCAGTGTTTTTTAAGTAAATAAACACACAAGTATCTACAATAAAACTGCCAGAATTCAGATTGATCCGTAGCTATAATAATTTGACTTTATACGATATGCTTCATAATTAATTTAATATCAATACATAATAAGTTGAGTGTTTTGAATATCTTTTCATCAAAACAGATTATTTAATTCCTGAGATTCCTTGTCCTCCGGGAGGCGGGCTTCGTCGTGCCTCCTCGCAATGACAGTGGACGTTCTTCCACGCAAAAGAGAAACTACCTGTCATTAGC
>JBDNGV010000405.1:0-5620 GCA_041689125.1 Daejeonella sp. | reverse complement strand
TCAAACTGCTTGAAAAAGAATTAAGAAAACTCAGAGATCAAAAACTGGGTCCGGTACAACTTAAACAAGCAAAAGATAAATTTATTGGGCAGATTGCACTCGGTGAAGAAAACCGAATGGGACTACTAATCTCGATGAGCAAAAGTCTGCTGGATTATGACCGTGTAGATACGCTGGAGGAAGTTTTCGACAAAATAAATGCAGTAACAGATTCACAGGTTCTCGAGATTGCCAATGAAATGTTCGATCCGAAAGAGCTGAGTTCTATGATTTTTAATCCGAAAGAATAGATTAAACCCAATGAAACGGAACGAATTATTTAACCACATCCATATTGATGGGTATTCTGCGACACCGAAATATCTTCAGTTAACTAACTCTATTAAAGATGCAATCATCGCCGGTAAAATTAAAAAAGATGAACTACTCCCATCCATCAATGAATTAAGTTGTATCCTCGAAATTTCAAGAGATACTGCAGAAAAAGGTTACAAACACCTTAAAAGCTTAGGTATAGTCAATTCAGTTCCGGGTAAAGGATACTACATTAGCAATATTGATTTCAGACAAAGACTTCGTATATTTCTGTTATTTAATAAGTTAAGTGCCCATAAGAAGATAGTTTATGATGCCTTTGTAGCTGCACTTGGAGAGCAAGTTGCAATCGACTTCTATATCTACAACAATGACTTTGCCCTTTTCAAAAAACTTCTTGAAAATAAAAAGGAGGATTATTCACATTATGTGATTATTCCGCATTTTATTGAAGGCGGTGAAGAATCTTATCGCCTGATCAATGAATTACCCAAAGATAAACTGGTATTGCTGGATAAACTGCTGCCAGGCGTTGAGGGTGAGTATGCGGCAGTTTATGAAAATTTTGAAAAGGATATTTATCAGGCACTGGAACAAGCTAGAGATCAGTTAAGCAAATATCATACCTTGAAAATTATTTTTCCTGATAAAAGCTATTTTCCGAATGAGATAATCAAGGGCTTCAATCGCTTCTGTCAGCAATACGCTTTTTCCCATAAAATTGTGAATGATATCAGTACCGAACCAATTCAGGAAGGCGAAGTATTCATAAATCTGATGGAAGCAGATCTGGTTACGCTGATCGAGCGGATCATCTCCCTAAAGCTTAAAGTTGGGAAGCAGGTTGGCGTAATATCCTATAACGAAACCCCGCTTAAAAAGGTCATTCTAAACGGAATAACTACTATTTCAACTGATTTTTCAAAAATGGGTGAACTGGCCGCCCAATTAATTCTGAGCAATTCACGCGATCATGCCGAGGTTCCTTTCCATCTTACCCTGAGACCATCATTATAGAATAGTTTAGCCAAACAGAATAATTATCTTATCTTATTCACGCTATTCCGGTTTTCATGACAGTGCATGACAGCTGGGTACCAAATATTCAATAATTTTAAATAAAATCAGAATCCCTTAAATCCCATTCATGCAAGCAATTTTAGGAGTCATTTTTCATTTTATTGGGGGAGCCGCATCCGGCAGTTTTTATCTTCCTTTTAAGAAAGTTAAAGGCTGGGCATGGGAAAGTTACTGGATTATTGGCGGACTTTTTTCATGGCTTATTGTACCTCCTTTGGCAGCCTACCTCACTATTCCGGCGTTTGCTGAAATCATCAGCAATACTGAAAGCTCAATTTTAAAGGTGACTTTCATTATGGGCTTGTTATGGGGAATCGGTGGCTTAACCTACGGACTTGGGGTTCGTTACCTTGGTATGTCGCTTGGAAACTCTGTTGTTTTGGGTTTCTGTTCTGCCTTAGGCTCCTTGCTTCCACCGGTGTTTTACGATTTATACCCCCAAGTCGGAAAAGTCAGTTTTTCTCAAATGCTCAATGATGATGGTGGTAGAATTGTACTTCTTGGTGTGTTAGTTTGCCTTTTTGGAATTTTCCTCTGCGGACGAGCCGGTATGCTAAAAGAGCATGAGCTAAGTGAGGAGATCAAAAAAGAAAGTATTCAGGAATTTAATTTGGTGAAAGGTTTAATCGTAGCCATTATTTCGGGAGTTTTAAGTGCTTGTTTTAATTTCGGTATTGAAGCCGGAAAACCGATGGCAGAGGCTGCAAATGCTTTATGGAAAAGTGCAAATCCAACAGAAACTACTGAGTTCCTCTTTCAAAATAATGTAACCTATGTTGTACTTTTGTGGGGTGGCTTAAGCACTAACCTGATCTGGTGTATGATTCTGAATACCCGCAACAAAACATTTGGTGATTATGCCAATAAAAAGACACCGCTCCTTAAAAATTATATCTTCTCAGCCATCGCAGGTACTACTTGGTTTTTGCAATTCTTTTTCTACGGAATGGGAGAAAGCAAACTTGGAAACGGGGCAAGTTCTTGGATCCTGCACATGGCCTTTATCATTCTGATTGCCAATATGTGGGGACTCCTGCTAAAGGAATGGTCAGCAGTAAGCAAAAAAACATTTTCAACCTTTATTATGGGAATTATCACCATAATCCTTTCAGTACTGCTGGTAGGATATGGAAATTCGTTATAAGCCAAACAAATCCGATATGACACAATCAAATTTTAAACACGTAAGTTACCTCTGGGATGATGCGGAAGCTGCAAAACTTGCAGGTGATGAAGTAGCATTGCTTATTTACAGATCAAATATTTTAGGTGCAGATCTGCGATTAACCAATTATGGTGGAGGAAATACTTCCTGCAAAGTGATGGCTAAAGATCCGTTAACAGGAATAGAAACTGAGATCATGTGGATCAAAGGATCGGGTGGGGATATCGGAACTTTAAAGAAAAGCGGACTTGCAGCTCTATACAACGATCGTTTACGCAATCTAAAAAATATCTACCGTGGACTCGAACATGAAGATGAGATGGTTGAACTGTTTAACCATTGCATTTACGATCTGAATTCGAAAGCTCCATCAATTGATACACCCTTACATGGATTTCTTCCCTTCAAACATATCGATCACCTTCATCCGGATGCGGCTATCGCAATTGCAGCGGCAAAAGATGGAAAAAAGATCACTGCAGAACTTTTTGATAATAAAATTGGTTGGGTTGACTGGAGAAAACCTGGTTTTGAACTGGGATTAGAGCTTAAAGCTTGTTTGGATAATAATCCCGGAATTAAAGGGATAATGTTAGGCTCTCATGGATTATTCACCTGGGGTGATACTGCCTACGAATCTTATGTAAATACTCTGGAAGTCGTTGAGAAATGTGCTGAATTCATTGAAGAGAGTGTGAGAAAGAATGGAAGTGTGTTTGGTGGTAAGAAAATTGACGGACTTGAGGGGCAACAAAGAAATGAGCAAGCAGCGAAAATTGCTCCGGTTTTACGCGGACTTTGTTCTTCAGAACGCTCAATGATTGGGCACTTTACTGATGATCCAAGGGTTTTGGAGTTTATCAACTCCAAAGATCTGGATCGTTTAGCACCCATGGGAACCAGTTGCCCTGACCATTTTTTAAGAACAAAAATCAGTCCTCTGATTCTTGATCTTAATCCTGATGCGGATCTAGCTAACCCGAAAGAACTCATCATGCAGCTGCAGCCGATTTTTGAAGCCTACAGAAAAATGTATGCTGAATATTACAATACCTGCAAGCATTCAAACTCGCCCGTCATACGTGACTCAAATCCGGTAATTATTCTATATCCCGGAGTTGGACTATTCTCTTTCTCCAAAGATAAACAGACAGCCAGAGTAGCCGCAGAATTTTATACCAATGCCATCAATGTGATGAGAGGTGCGGAAGCAATTTCTGAATACACTTCACTTCCAAGACAGGAAGCTTTCAACATTGAATACTGGTTATTGGAAGAGGCAAAACTTCAACGAATGCCAAAACCAAAATCATTAAGTGGCAAAATTGCATTGGTGACAGGAAGTGCAGGTGGCATCGGGAAAGCAATTTCCAGAAAATTTGCTCAAGAAGGTGCAGTGGTTGTTCTAAATGACCTGGATCAGGATCGTCTGGATGGTGCAGGAGCTCGGTTCCTCAAAGAGTTTGGCCGCGACAGCTATACGACTGTAAAACTCAATGTTACTGAAGATGCAGATATTAAAAACGCCTTTGCAAAGGCAGCTATAAGCTTCGGCGGAATAGATATCGTAGTGAATTGTGCAGGATTATCCATTTCAAAACCAATAGAGGAACATACCGATAAGGATTGGGATCTACTTTATGATGTGTTGGTGAAAGGTCAATTCAAAATCACTCAGGAAGCTGTTGCTGTTCTTAGAAAACAGAACATGGGTGGTGACATTTTGAATATTGTGAGTAAAAATGCACTGGTTTCCGGTCCTAATAATGCCGGATATGGATCTGCAAAAGCAGCTCAATTGCACTTGAGTCGTTTGAATGCTGCAGAACTTGGGCCGGATAAGATTCGGGTAAATGTGGTAAACCCTGATGCGGTAATCGCTGACAGTAAGATTTGGGAAGGTGCATGGGCCGAAGGAAGAGCAAAAGCTTATGGTGTCACTGTGGCTGAACTCCCGGCATTTTATGCAAAACGTACGCTGCTGAATGAAACCATTTTACCGGAAGACATTGCCAATGCCTGCTACGCTTTTGTGGGAGGTTTGTTAAGCAAGTCGACAGGAAATATATTGAATGTTGATGGCGGTGTAGCCATGGCATTTGTGAGATAAGGGCAATAATAAAAAGAAATCATGAAGCTTGACGACCATATAATTGCTCAACACAATCAAAAATCCTTAGAAATTCACAAATCAAAAGTTGAATTTTTAAAGGCACAAATTAATGATAGTGAGTCTATTATTTCAAAATTAATCGACTTCCAGATCGCCATTCCCAGCTGGGCTTTGGGAAATGGAGGTACCCGTTTCGGAAGATTTCCTGGAGGTGGCGAACCCAGAAATCTGGAAGAAAAGATTGAAGATGTTGGTTTGATGCATAAACTGAACCGTTCAGGCAATGCAATTTCATTGCATATTCCATGGGACATTCCTAAGGATTATCAAGCCATCAAAGCACTAGCAAAAGAACATGAATTACGCTTTGATGCCATGAACTCCAATACTTTCCAGGATCAGAAAGGACAAGAGGAAAGTTATAAATATGGTTCATTGCAGCATGTAAATCCTGCTGTGAGAAAGCAGGCCATTGACCATAATATTGAGGTGATTAAGCATGGTATCGAATTGGGCTCAAAATCATTAACCGTATGGTTGGCCGATGGATCATGCTTCCCGGGCCAGTTAAACTTCAGACAAGCATTTCAGAACACGCTTGAGAGTTTAAAAGAAATTTATACTGCATTGCCATCCGACTGGAAAATGTTCGTGGAATACAAGGCCTATGAACCTAATTTTTATTCAACTACAGTTGGCGACTGGGGGCAATCACTTTTATACGCCAGCAAATTAGGACCTAAGGCATATACACTGGTCGATTTGGGCCATCACTTGCCTAATGCGAATATTGAACAGATCGTTTCCCTGCTTTTAATGGAAGGAAAACTGGGCGGTTTTCACTTTAACGATTCCAAATATGGGGATGATGACCTTACTGCAGGCAGTATCAAACCATACCAGTTATTCCTGATCTTCAATGAACTAATTGAAGGTATGGATGATCG
>JBDNGV010000404.1:0-2206 GCA_041689125.1 Daejeonella sp. | reverse complement strand
TTGTCCGTCATTTCGAAGGAGGCACGACTGAGAAATCTCATCAATAATCCACTGCGTTCCTCCACAGATTTCTCCTCGCGTTAAATCTTTTTTAAGTTCAATAATTTCGTTCGCTCGTCGAAATGACGTGCAGTTTTGTCCGTTCCTTCGACTTTAAAACGTATAACCTACAACTTCCAACTCAACCAATTGCCTTCCCAAACTCCTCCCTCAACCTCCTTGCAACAATTTTATCTTCCCCCGGCTGCATCATCCAAACGGTTATCGATACAGAATTGCCCCCTTTTGCTCCGGGTTTTGGAGGTGTTGCCTGACCCTTGAATATCGGTAAGCCTGAAAATCCTGCTTCAATAGATGGATTGCCATTTCGCAGATTTTCACGCAGGTCATTACCTGTCAGTTTGATCTTTGTATCATCCCAAGTAATACGTAAGGATGGAGTATGGTTGCCGATCGGGTTGACTGTTACCTTTGTGCTGATCCCCTCGATTGATTTGACTGAATTTTCAATCATTGCGATGCCTGTTTCCCACTTTTTCCATTCTTTGTCATGATCCATGGTGATTATATTTTTGATTGCTACATAAGCTCCAAGGATCTCCTCTTTATTCACTTTATGTCCGCGACCGATGGTTACCGCTCTGGGTGGGGCACTCAGACGTGCTGCTTCAATAAGGTGCTTTTTGCCCATTAAATAACCGGTACTCTGGGGCGCTCTGACAGCTTTTCCTCCCGAAAGGAAGACTAGATCAAATCCCATATCATTGAATTTCCAAAGGTTTTCTATCGGCGGTACATCAGCTGCAATATCAATAGAAGTGGTTATATTATATTTTTTACCGACTTCAATCCATTCTTCATGCTTTATTTTGCCACCATTTACTGCGATATTCAGGAAGTGCATCATGGCCGTTTTTTCATTGATGGCCTTCTCCAGTTCTTCTCGGGTTTCTACGACAATGATTTTGCAGCCTGTCAGTAAAAACGCTTGCGTATAAGCATCTTTATGAGCCTTCTGGCAGATCACTTCCGATTTCATGCCATCCAGATTTGGCAATTGTCCAACCTTTTTCATATCCAATCCGGTCAGGACACCTGCCAGTCCCAAAGTCATGGCAGAGTATGCGCCACTGGTTACTGTTGCTGCCTCTGCATGAGTCATTTTTGCAATCTGTTCACCCACCTTATCCTGAAGTTCATCTAGCATGCAAAATTTACCAACCGAACTGTTTATAGCCTTCAAAACCTTGTCTTGCATAATACTGCCGGTCATATAAGTTAAAGTTCCTGCCGCATTAATAAAAGTGCGGATGCCCAGTTCCTTATACAGATCTTCTGCAGGAGCAGGTTCTGCCTGCAAAGAAAGATTTGATATTCCACCAGCAAGGGGAAGTAAGCTAAGGCTTTTGAGTAGTTGACGACGTTTCATGGGTAGATTTTTGGGATACTTTTAAAATTTAATTATACACAATTTTCAAGGTTTAAAAATTGATTTTATGGAAACTTGATTTTTTCCTTAGCATGAATAATATTTTAAAGAGAATCGATTACAACTTCTTTTTAGCTTGTTTCAAATACTCTTCAACCACTCCCACATCCGCCTCAGCCAAATCCAAATCTAATAAATCCTTAGCCTCTACCCATTTATATTGAGAATGTTCTTTAAGTTCAATCTCTCCGCCGGTTTTTTCGCAGATAAATGGAATCAGTCGGATCAGTTTATCGGGGTATTGATAATTATTTGGAGACAAATTATCTGTAATTTGTATATCGATATTCAACTCTTCCCTGATCTCGCGAATCAGACAGTCTTCAGCCGTTTCGCCTACTTCAATCTTACCACCGGGAAATTCCCATTTTAAAGGAAGGGACATATTTGCACTGCGCTGGGTAATTAGGATTTGACTCTGAGGATTGACAATGATAGCGCAGGAAACGAAGATCATTATTGGTTTTCTTTTGTGTGTCCCAAAGGGATGCATTAGCATTGTCTGTTGTCAGGAATTGATTGGTTCATTTGGGATAAGATTGTGGTTTTTGGTTAGTTGGTTAGTGGTTAGATGGGTAGAGATTGGGTGGTTCAGAAGAATAAAAAGGAATTGCGAAATTTATAATGAAATTTAACAATGGACAACAAAATTTTCTTCATTGTCCATTGTCAACTATCAACTATCAATTTTATTACTACTTAATCTCGTAAGCAACA
>JBDNGV010000403.1:0-4884 GCA_041689125.1 Daejeonella sp. | reverse complement strand
CGTTAACTGAGGCGGAGATTGCTATTGAGTTAAAAGATCCAGGGATAGTTCATATTAATACAAATATTTCTAATGGAGGTTTAGCCGCCTTAAAAGACGATTTTGCTTTAGGATACCTAAACTCTTTAAAAAACTGTGATGATCTGTTAAAATCGATGCTAATAAAAGACTTGTACTCCAGCCAGCACAATATGGTTAGTCACGATTATTTGTATCTGAAAAATAAATTTAATTTACCGTTTCATTTTAGTCAGGATAATTGGTTGAAGCATATATATGAGGATTTGTTTCTGAGACCTCGTATATGGTCTACAATATTTAAAGAACACGAACAAAAGGGATATTTTATAGACTATATTGATCAATTGACAGTCGAGCAAAAATCTACTTTTAATGACCAGGTTGGCAAGCTCAAGAATTCCTATCTTGAAAAATCCGACCTTGCGTTGACGAACGAATTAAAAAGTGATGATCGCAATAGTTTATTTAAAGATATTGCAAAGTTCATCATTCCTTATGGAGTTATAAACATTTACAGAAATAAACAACAAAAAAAAGCGAATTCTCTAAATGGATATTTCAATTCGCTTGAAGATGCTATTCTTCTTACACACACTAATAAAAGTTAAATGATTAAGTTAATTTTTTTTGGAGATTCGACTTGTTTTGTTCAGAGAGTATCTATCTCTAAAGGTTGGGTTACAAAAATTGCCTATGCTTTGGAGCAGGATAATGGTATCCAAATTACAGTGGTAACACCTAGTTGAATGGAAGAACCACCAGGCAAGCCCTGGAACACATGCCACAGGAAGTCCAGTGAAACCCCGATGAGAGTCCCATTTAAAGAAAATCTTGATGTCTATTTGGCCTTTTAAAATTATCAATTTGTCCACTTACGTAACTTTTACGAAGGGTTAATCAGACTGTTATTCACCATAATCTTTAATTGTGAAGTCATCGATGCCAAAAGAATAGGATTAATACCTAATAACTTATAAATGAAGTCTCCATATTTAGAAGGTAAAGAATGCATATATAAGCTTTCAAATCTGATAAAGATTTTTATTGTCAACTTATTAGAAAAAGGAGATAGCAATGAGTTTTTAATATAGCTTGTAGATACTAGATTCTGGTCATAATATACCAGGATTAATAAGCTAAAATCAAAAATCATCTTTTGGATACTCAATAAATTAGGTCAAGGTAAGTCATATGACGTGAATGACTTCTATGAAAAAACTGAAGTATCTGTAATCGTAATAAAGAATAAATAACATGTGTGGAATTGCTGGAATTATAAATCTTAAGACAGAAAAATACCCTAATCTTGGCAGACATCTAAAAGTGATGGGGAAGTTGATCGAACATCGAGGGCCGGACGGGAGCGGTACTTGGGTACATCAACAAGAACATGTGGGTTTTGCTCATCAAAGATTAAGTATTATAGATTTGTCTCATAGTGCTGACCAGCCTATGACTGATAGGTTTGGTAACTGGATTGTTTTTAATGGCGAAATTTATAACTATATAGAGCTTCGTAAGGAACTGGGGGAAGAGAATTTCATAACTCATTCTGATACAGAAGTTATTTTATATGCTTATCGAAAATGGGGAGCAGATTGTGTTAATCATTTCAGAGGAATGTTCGCTTTTGCATTATGGGATGAATCTGAACATAAACTGTTCTGCGCAAGGGACCACTTCGGTATAAAGCCGTTCTATTATACCATTGTTAATAATATATTCTATTTTGCATCTGAGGTAAAAGCTCTACTCCCGTTTCTTGATCAAATCGACACAGATCTGGAAGGATTTAAAGATTATCTAGCCTTTCAATTATGTCTGGATGGTAAGACTCTTTTTAAAAACGTTCGCGAATTATTACCTGCTCACCTTTTATTTATAAAAAATTCTGACATATCGATCAAAAGATATTGGGAGGTATTCTATGAGCCCGATTTTAAACATACTTCTGCTTATTTTGAAGAAGAGCTAAATTCGAGACTGCAAGATTCTATTGCAATGCATTTGCGCGCGGATGTTCCTGTTGGGGCTTATGTAAGTGGTGGATTGGATTCAAGTACAATAGCTTCCATTGCCAGTGATATGCAGGGTGAAGGAAACATGATTGGCTTTACCGGTAAATTTTCACAGTATGGTCCTAAATTTGATGAGAGCGAATATGCCCAAGCAGTTGCTGATGAAAAAGGATTTGCTTTAAAAAGCATTGATATAGTTGCAGGAGATTTTATCGAGAATATACAAAAAGTAATTTATCATTTGGATTATCCAACTGCGGGGCCTGGATCTTTTCCACAATATATGGTATCCGAATTAGCTGCGAAAGATCGAAAAGTAGTTTTGGGCGGACAGGGTGGGGATGAGATTTTTGGCGGATACACCAGATATTTGGTTGCCTACTTTGAGCAGTGTATTAATGGGGCAATAGAAGGTAATATGAATAATGGCAACTATGTGGTAACTTATGATTCGATTATTCCAAATCTGGTTGCATTAAAAAATTATAAACCAATGCTGAAAGAGTTTTGGCGAGAGGGCTTATTTGAATCTATGGATAAACGCTATTTCCAGCTAGTCAATCGTGCCCCTAATTTGGATAAAGAAGTTAATTGGGATTTACTAGAACCTTATTCTTCAAGGGAGACTTTTCGTAAAGTTTTTAACGGGGATAATGTGAAGAAGGAATCTTACTTTGATTTGATGACTCACTTTGACTTTAAAACCTTATTACCTGCGCTGCTGCAGGTAGAAGATCGAATGAGTATGGCTCATGGACTGGAGTCAAGAGTGCCTTTATTAGATAAATCTATAGTGGAACTGGCAGCTACGATGCCTTCTGATATAAAATTTAAGAATGGAGATATGAAGCATGTTTTTATAAACATAGTAAAACCATATTTACCAGAAAAAATATTAAACAGAAAGGATAAAATGGGATTTCCAACACCGCTTAATCAATGGCTAGGAGGGGAAGCTTCTGATTTTATTAACGACATCTTTTCTACATCAAAAGCCCAATCTAGGGATTTGATAAATAACAATGCTGTTCTAGACGGTATGAAAAGTGAAGGAGAATATAGCAGGAAACTATGGGGACTGTTGTGTTTAGAAATCTGGCAACAACAATTTCATGATAAAAACGCGGAGTTTAAGAAACTGTTAGATTAATCGGTATAATGAAGATATTAATATTATACCAACTGCGGGATCGCACCGACAGAAGCACTATTTATGAGCATTTGTACAGCTTTAAGAAGTTTAATTCGCAGCATAATTTTCACTACCTAAATGTATTCAACGGTATTCCCGAGTTCATTAAAAAGGTAAAATATGATGCTGTTATACTACACTACACTTTTTTAGCAGGAGACAGATTTTTAAAGGACGATAGGTCATGGTTTAACAAAACGAAAGGGTTAGAAGAAGTTTCAGGGTATAAGATTGCAATTCCTCAGGATGAGTATGACCATACCGAACGGTTATGCCATTTATTTAAAAGGGTCAGTGTTCAGGCCGTTTATACTTGTTTTGATAAAGATGAAGATATAAAGAAAGCCTATCCCTTTGAGATAGCTGGCGTTAAGAAATTTTTCAAAGTTTATACCGGTTATGTTGACGAAAAGAAAATCTCTAGCCTAAAAAGTAAATGGGTTCCGTTCGGAGATCGTCCTATTGATATCGGCTATCGTGCCCGGATGTTGCCTGCTTATTTTGGAAGACACGGGCAGCTTAAATATAGGTTGGTAGGGATTTTTAATAAGGCGTTAAAGGGGAAATGTCTAAATACGGATATTCAGAATACAAATCATACTTTTACAGACGAAAATGCAAAAGTTGTAAAGCACGGAAGATCATGGTATGACTTTTTATTGTCTTGTAAAGCTTTTATCGGTTGCGAAGGCGGTTCTAGTCTGCTGGATTTTGATGGCTCGATCAAAGAAAGAATATTCGAGTATTCTTTAAAATATCCTAATGCAGACTTTGACGAAATTGAAGAGAAGTGCTTTAAAGGCCTTGATTATAACATTTCGTGTTTCGCTCTTTCTCCAAGACATTTCGAGGCCGTGATGACTAAAACGTTGCAAATTCTCGTAGAGGGGAATTATGGAGGAATTTTTAAGGCATGGGAGCATTATATCCCGGTCAAGGGCGATTTCAGTAATCTTGATGAAATATTTGAGATTCTTAAGGACCACGCGTATTGCCAGAAAATTACCGATCAAGCTTTCAATGATATTGTTGTTAGTGGGAAATATACATACGCGAATTTTGTCGCTAATGTCATCTGTGATATTGAAGAAAATACTAACGGACTGCCCGAGCCCTGGTTTCATGTTTACGGTTTGGTCATCAATTGGAGAAATCTTTACCTGCTTAACAAACCTTTGCTGCGCGACGCATTTTTCAAAAGTGAATTCTTTAAATCCGCATATCCGAAATACGTGAAGTACGTAAAGCCTATCATCAGAAGTCGCAATTAGTCAGCCCCTACCCATTTTATATTTTATCAAACGAAGCGGATTATACTGAAATCAAATACCATTCATGAAGATTTTAATTGTTTATCAACTTCGGGGTAAAACAGATAGAAATACTATTTATGAACACCTGTTTAGCTTTAAGAAAAACAGGTCAAAACATAAATTTCATTACGTAAATATCTTTAGTGGTATTCCTTCCTTTTTAAAAAAAATCAAATATGATGCGGTAATCCTCCATTAGACATTTCTGGCAGGAGAACGGTTTCTCGAGAATGATTCACAGTGGAATGCAAAGGTTGATGGATTAAAGGAGCTATCAGGTTATAAAATCGCAATCCCCCAGGATGAATATGATCATACAAATCGTCTATGCAACTTATTT
>JBDNGV010000402.1:0-22882 GCA_041689125.1 Daejeonella sp. | reverse complement strand
TTTTTAAAATGTAGAAATTTTAACTTTTTAAGGCTCAGCCAGGAAAACTAATCTTCCCCATAGAAATAGAAGGCACTCCGGGATGAGTACCGAAATTGGTTTTACCACCGGCTACCGCTTCATTGCCCAATAAGGCAAACAAGACCGCCTCTTTGGCATCAGGATGAATACCGAGGTCTGATGTGAATTTTAATTTACGGCCAAAATATTCTTCAATAGACTTAACCAGCAGCGGGTTATGCATGCCGCCTCCGCTGATATAAATTTCAAATGGACCTTTGCCGGAAACCGCTACAGAAATCGCCCTGCAAATTCCTTGAGCAGTGAACGAAACCAGAGTAGCCATAATATCCTGATTGTAAATACCTGTAAACCCAGATCTGATTAAGGCCTCATTAAGGTAATTAAGACTGAACAGTTCGGGCCCAGTGGTTTTCGGAAAAGCGCTTCTGAAAAAAGAATGATCTAACAGAGCATCCAGCAGAGTCTGGTTAACCTTTCCTGATAAAGCAATTTCCGCATTGCTATCATAATATTTTCCGGGAAAATGGAGCTGAACGAACTGATCCATCAATGTATTTCCCGGACCCACATCTGAGGAGAAAAAATCGGTAGAATAAGCCAATGGCAGAAAAGTGAAGTTCGAGATCCCGCCTATATTCAGCATGACCCGGTTTTCATCCTTGCCAGAGAACAGCAGATAATCCCCATAAACAGCCAGAGGAGCGCCCTCACAACCTGCAGCCACATGTTTCTGCCTAAAATCACTAATCGTAATTATCCCTGACTTTACAGCCAAATGATCCCCGTCGCCAATCTGCAATGTTGCATTGGAGTATTTAGAACCGGGATGCTGATGTTTTGGCGCATGGAAAATAGTTTGTCCGTGACTGGCGATTAGATCAATCTCTTTAGGATCTATCCCCCATTGTTTTAAGGAATCTAAAACCAGTTCGGCATAATAGCTACCAATAAAGGCATTCAGTTGGGTGACCTTTTCCAGATCAGCCGTTTTTTTTGCAAATACTGATTTCAGATCTTCTTTGAATTCGGGTTCGTACGCTCTGCTAATAAATTCCCTGACCTTTACCTTGGTATCCAAACCATTACCAGTGAATTCGCAAAGTGCAATATCTAGGCCGTCGAATGAGGTACCCGACATTAGGCCGATAATATTCCTTGAGGGTTTATTGGCGATTTTAAAAAGTGAGGAAATATTGGAGTTCATAATTTCAACTGAAAGTTAAAAATATGAAATTAGCCTCTAAGCTTAACATTAAATTATTCAGGATTCAAGATAGAGATCAATAAGACCCTCTGGAAGGTCAACTTTTAAAATTCCATTCTCCTCATCAATCTCCACAATCAAATCATCATTGAGTGGAAACATGATCTCTTTAAATTTATAAGGAACAACGGCAATGAATTGTTGTGGATACTCATGAATTTCGATGATCTCACCCAATTCTCCAGCCTTTTCATCATGAACAATAAATCCCTTCAGATCAGTAATCAGAAATTCATCTTCATCCCTTAACGGTTTTAATTTATTGGGTAGAAAAAGCTTTTTACGAACCAGGGCCTCAGCCTTTTCGATCGTATCAATATCATCAAAATAGAAATTTCCGGTTTGGTTGTTCTGTAGTTTGAATGAAGAAATGAAAAAGGGAACTAGTTTACCGTTGATCTCTGCAAAAACAGATTCAAGCGGTAGTTCTGAAGGCTCATCGTACTCAAAATAGATCTGAACCTCGCCCTTTAAACCTTTGGTTTTTGTGATATAACCGATATAAAAACAGTCTTCGATCTTCATTGCTGTAAAAACAAGAACGTCATTGCGAATATGTCTTCAGCTAACTCTAAAATGAGTTCATGCCGCTTAAATATTTGCAATGACGTTAAATTAAAATTTAAAGCCTAAAAAAGCTGATTAAGCTTTTTCTTCAGATTCTGGAGCTTCTTCTGCTGCTTCAGGAGCAGGAGTTTCAGCAACTTCTTCTGTAGCAGGAGTTTCTTCAGCAACTGGTGCCTCTTCAACTACTTCTGCAACAGGTGCTTCTGCAACAGGTGCTTCTGCAACAGGTGCTTCTGCAACTGGTGCCTCTTCAACTGCTTCTGCAACAGGTGCTTCTGCAGCTTCTTCTGCAACAGGTGCTTCTGCAACTTCTTCTGCAACAGGTGCTTCTGCAACTTCTTCCGCTGCTACTTCAACTTCCGGAGCTTCTGCAGTTTCTTCAGAAACTTCTTCTTCTTCAACTACTTCAGGTGCAGGTGTATTTTTTGCGACAATTGCAGCGGCAATTTCTTCTTTCTTCTTAGCCTCAGCTGTTAATGCTGCTTTCTTAACTTCTTCTTTCGATTTAGTCAGGCTATCTTTCTTACCTTCGATCTTACCTTCTTTGCCTTGCAACCACTCAGCAAACTTTGCATCTGCCTGTTCAACAGTTAATGCGCCTTTTTTAACACCGCCTTCAAGATGCTTCTTGTACATCACTCCTTTGTAAGAAAGAATTGCACGACAAGTATCTGTAGGCTGAGCTCCTTTGTTTACCCAATCCAATGCCTTATCGAAATTGATTTCGATAGTAGCAGGGTTTGTGTTTGGATTATAGGAACCTAATCTTTCGATGAATTTACCATCTCTTGGAGCACGAGCGTCTGCTACCACAACGTGATAAAAAGGTTTTCCCTTTTTACCGAATCTTTGCAATCTGATTTTAGTTGCCATTTTTCAATATTTATGTATTCAACATATTCCCGGAGTCTATTCTGCGGGGTTGCAAAGATATTAAAAAATTAACATTTAAAAAATGTAAATCCCTATTTTTGAAGCATGTCTGAAAGAAAACCCCGAATTGCAGTTGATATGGACGAAGTTATTGCCGACCCGCTATCCAAATTTATAAGTCTTTACAACCGTGATTACGGTGTCCCTCTCGATCTTCAAATACTACCTGGCAACGAAGTTTATCACCATGTTCCCGATCATGCCAAAATGAAATTGTACGAATACATCAATGAAAAGGGCTTTTTTCGTGATCTTGCCGTGCTGCCCGATAGTATAGAAGTGCTTAAAAAGCTTCAAGAAAAATACGAGATCTTCATCGTTTCAGCGGCCATGGAATTCCCAAATTCACTACAGGATAAATATGAATGGCTGGCAGAACATTTTCCTTTCATCGGTTGGCAAAATATTATTTTCTGTGGTTATAAAATTGTTAATGTCGACATTTTGATCGACGACCGCATCAAGAATTTCAAAGATTTTGAAGGCAGACCGCTATTGTTCTCGTCCCCGCATAATATGCTGTTAACCGAATATGAACGGGTGAATAACTGGAAAGAAGTTGCAGAGAAACTGTTGTAAGGAAAGAGGCAATTGTTTTGTCTTAAAGTCATTACAATAATTTGAAAAGCAGGGCATTTTGCTTTTCGGCTGCTGCTGCCGCGTGCTTCGCGGTAGTTTGGCCAACTAATTACCTGGTTAAATCAAGTTCCTATCTGGCCAAAGCTACTCGCTACGCCCACGTTTATTTTACGTAGGACAGAAGTGCTTTGTAAGTGACAGCGGCATAGTGTAAAAGAAAATGGTCTGCAGATAGGAGAATCCCAATAAACATTAATAGTAGCAGCATCCCAGCAATCTAAACGGGATAGAAGCGATAGCCTTTTGCCTTATATCAAATTTGTTTTACATTCCAAATTCCAATGGCAAAAGCTATAGCGAAGAGCCCGACTGAAGGTCCCGAACAGCACAGATATTGATTTCCAAATAAATATTCAATAAATATATTTATCATTTGAAAGATCTTATTTACACCGTGTGAATCCTACCGGCTCTTCTCTAACTTAATATATAAAATCTTCTCATTTTGAATATCAAATCTATTTCAGACCTTACCCTGTAACTTTTTGTTTCACAAACAATCTAATCTTAAAACTTAACATGATAGTAGTAACAACAAATGAACTCGAAGGAAAACGCGTTGTAAAATACATCGGTATTGTTACGGGCGAAGCAATTATAGGTGCAAACATTGTAAAGGATTTCTTTGCAGGAATTAGGGATATAGTTGGTGGCCGATCAGGCTCTTATGAAGAGGGCTTACGTGAAGCCAAGGATATCGCATTACGTGAAATGCAGGAGCAGGCAGCCCGTTTAGGTGCTAACGCAATTTTAGCGGTTGATCTTGATTATGAAACTCTTGGCAGTAATGGAAGTATGCTGATGGTAAGCTCTTCGGGTACAGCGGTTATTATTGAAGACAGGGTTCGCTCTACATAATCAATTAAAGAATGAATTACCTTAATGTGTATTTCCTGCGCCCTATCAGCATATTCTGAATGGGGTGCACGGATTTCAACATCGCATAATCCTGCCATTTTACCACCTTCCTTTCCGGTTAAACCAATAATTTTCATTCCCTTTTTTCTGGCGGCTTCGATAGCCTTCAAAACATTTTCAGAATTACCGCTTGTACTTATCGCGAAGAGTACATCACCCTTAGAACCGATGGCTTCTACCATCCTCGAAAAAACAAAGGCAAAACCATAATCATTGGCTACACAAGTTAGATGACCGGGGTCAGAAATTGCAATAGCAGGATAGGCTGGCCGATCGTTCCGGAACCTTCCCGAAAGTTCCTCAGCAAAATGCATGGCATCAGTCATTGATCCCCCGTTTCCACATGAAATTACCTTACCGCCACTTTTTATTGCATCCACGATAATTTCCCCCGCCTGTTCGATATGAAGAAAATTCTGAGGGTCTGAAATAAAGTTTTCGAGTACTTCCCTTGCTTCAATAAAATGGCTCTTTATTTTTTCCATCAGGGATTTTTCAGTTTATAAATTGCTCCTTTTGTGTCCTTCGGACCAACTTCTTGGTTTGTAAGTACATAAAGCTCTGCATTATTATCCTGTGCAAAACTGAGTATTTTCAAATCTCCGGTAGGTTTTGATGCCAGACTAATAGATCCGAGAATCCAGGATTCGCCCTTTTTTGAAAGATAAAACATCGGCCCTGTCCAGTCGGCAAAAATATATTTTTCAGATAAGCTAGCCATTTCTTTACCACGATATACAAATCCACCGGTTATGCTAATTCCATCTTCATGCTCATATTCTGATATTGGTAAAATCAGTCCTTCCTGTTTGCAGTTCTCTTCAGGATTAAAACAGTGCTTTGCTTCCATGATCCTCCAGCCATAGTTTCCGCCCTTTTCAATAATATTAACCTCCTCAAATTTATTCTGGCCTACATCCGCGGCAAAAAGTTGCCCAGAATTTTTGTCAAATGAAAACCGCCATGGATTGCGTAGACCATAGGCCCAGATCTCCGGCTTTGCCTCTTTGCCCACAAATGGATTGTCATTTGGAACACTATAACTTTTTTCGGTATTCACATCAATTCTTAGAATTTTGCCCAAAAGAGTGTTCATATTTTGTCCGTTTCCAGATTCCCCATGCCTGTCACCTGCTCCACCACCATCTCCGGTTCCAATATATAAATAGCCATCGGGACCAAACTTCAGATCACCGCCATTATGATTACTTTCAGGCTGCTGAATGGTTAATAATATTTTCTCACTCGCTGCATCAGCAAGCATTGGATCCATTGAAACTTTGTATTCAGAAATTACCGACTGATGATCACCACCTTTTTCAGTGGAAGGGGCACTGTAATACACATAGAGTTTTTTATTACTCGCATAATCCGGGTGCAGAGCGATTCCAAGCAAACCTCTTTCATCATAGGCGCCACTTATTTTAACAAGCTTGTTCTCCAAATTCAGAAAAGGTTTATCTTTCAGTTTATTGTTCTCCAAAACTCTGATCTTTCCAGTTTGCTCGCATACCAACATTAAACCATCGGGACTAAAAGCTGAGGCAACCGGAGAATGTAAGCCTTCGGCTATTTTTTCAAGTTTTACGGAAATGGGGGGTGCTAATTCCGTTTCGCTATTACTTTTTTTTACCGGTTCGCTACATGCAGCCAGCAAGGCAATCAATGCACCGAAGAATAAACTTGAATTTTTCATATCACACGATTTAATTTTATAGGGATAAGATCTCAACAATTTTTAAAAGTTCAGGATTTACTTCCGAGTTATGTTTTATAGCATGATCGAAATGTGTGAAATGTATTTGACCGTTTACAATCCCGATCATTTCCCTGTTTCTGCCTTCAATCAGTGATTCAACAGCTGCCACACCCAATCTACTTGCCAAAACTCTGTCCATACAAGATGGCGGGCCGCCTCGCTGAATATGACCAAGTATAGAGACTCTGGTATCTATACCCGGAAACTTATCCTTTACGACTTTAGCGATTTCAAAAGCACCACCGGCATCATCACCTTCTGCAACAATGATAATTTTGGAAGATTTATCTTTCCGGCCTATTTCCAATCGGTTAAGTAACGCTCTGATATCCGTTATTGTCTCAGGAATCAGAATAGCTTCTGCACCCGATCCAATACCACTTCTTAGTGCAATCAGACCGGAGTCGCGGCCCATAACTTCAACAATGAACAAACGATCATGCGATTCTGCAGTATCACGAATTTTATCAACAGCTTCGATAACAGTATTGATTGCCGTATCATATCCAATTGTAAAATCAGTTCCGACAAGGTCATTATCTATTGTTCCGGGAAGCCCGATTACCGGAACCTTATATTCATCGTAAAATATATTGGCACCGGTAAAGGTACCGTCGCCCCCAATAGCTACCAAACCATCAATATTGTGCTTCTTTAATTGCTCATAAGCCTTTTTTCTTCCCTCTGCCGTACGGAACTCTTCACTTCTGGCAGTTTTTAAAATTGTGCCACCTCGTTGAATAATATTCGCTACCGATTTACGCTCCATTGGATGAAATTCGCCGCTAATCATCCCGTCATAACCCCGATAAATACCAGTTACATTAAGGTTATAATATAAACCGCTACGCACTACCGCACGAATTGCGGCATTCATCCCCGGTGAATCACCTCCAGATGTAAAAACTCCGATATTTTTTATTTTTGCCTTATTCATTTCCGCTATTTATTCCCAAAGGAGATTTTACCACTGTCTAAAAATTTAACGTAATTACTAATATCTAGATTATACGCCTGAGGCGGAACCAAGACCTTCCCATCATGATCAGCTATTACATAATAAGGCTGAGAATTGGTGCCAAATTTTGAAGCCTGAAAATCACTCCACTTTTGTCCGATAGTATTTATTTTTTTACCACTGAAGCTTGAAACATATTTTTCTTTTGGAGCAAGTTCGGTTTTATCATCTACATAAAGCGAAATTATAACATAATCTTCCCTGAGTCTTTGAAGCACATCTTTGTCGGGCCATACACTCGCCTCCATTTTACGACAGTTAGTGCAGCTCCATCCTGTAAAATCTATTAGAATAGGTTTATTCATGCTTTTCGCATAAGAAAGTCCCTCTTCATAATCATAAAATGCATCCAGACCATGAGGCGCATGAAACAGTCCGGCATATTTTTTTACTCCCTTTCCAACTACTACCGGGCCGGTACTTTTATTTGAGTAAAGATCAAATTCCTGAGTCACTTGTGGCGGAAGCCATGCACTAATCGCTTTTAGAGGGGCACCCCATAAGCCGGGAACCATGTATAATGTAAACCCAAGAATAAGCATGGAGAAAAAGAGTCTCGGCAGAGAAAGGAAATTAATTTCATTATCATGCGACAAACGGATCTTTCCAAGAAGATACAATGCCCATAATCCAAAAACAACAATCCAGATTATCAGAAAAATATCCCGATTCAATATCCCCCAGTGATATGCTAAATCAACATTCGATAAGAATTTAAATGCGAGTGCTATCTCCAGAAAACCCAGTGAAACCTTAACTGTATTTAGCCATCCGCCAGATTTTGGCATTTCTTTGAGCCAGGATGGAAATATTGCAAAAAGTGTAAAGGGAATAGCTAAAGCAGATGAAAATCCAAGCATTCCAATTGCCGGACCTAAGTAAGAACCTTTAGAAACCGCATCAACTAGTAAAGTTCCAATGATCGGGCCGGTACATGAAAAAGAAACCAAGGCAAGCGTAAAGGCCATAAAGAAGAGACCTATAAATCCATTCTGATTCGATTTTTCATCCATCTTATTCACCAAAGATGAGGGAAGTGTGATTTCAAACGCCCCTAGAAAAGAGATACCAAATATGACGAGAATTACAAAGAAAAGAAGGTTAAATGTGGCACTGCTGGCAGCTTCATTTAAGGCAGAGGCTCCAAAAACCAAAGTGATAAGCAGGCCAAGGGCTACATAAATGACAATAATAGAAAGACCGTAAATTATTGCACTTTGAATTGCTTTAGCCCGGGATCCCGATTTCTTCGTAAAGAAAGATACAGTCAATGGAATCATTGGATATATACATGGCATAAAAAATGCTGCAAGTCCGCCAATAAAACCTGCAATAAAAATTGCCCACAAAGAACCCGTTGCCTTATTCTCAGCTGTCGCAACCGTTGAAGATGTTGTATTCGACGCCGCTGTTGATGAAGTATCGCCCGAAATAACTGACAAAGAACTGTCATTTGTAATTCCCTGCTCAGCAACCGAAATTCCTGCGTTTATATCTTCAGACTTTTCAATATCCCCATTCAGAGATATTGCGAACTCAAGTTCAGCAGGTGGTAAACAACGCTCATCATTGCAAACCATAAATTCGAGTGTGCCTGAAATATTTGTTTTTGGAACAAGCAGACTGACTTTCTGCTTAAACACTACCTGATCTTTATGCCATGCAATTTGCATATTGAAATTCTTATCAAATGCCGAAATTGCTTTCGGACTTTCTGAAAATTTGCCTATCAGCTTATAATCTGAAGAAGGCTTAAATTTGAAAGATGTGGGAATCGGACCACCATCAGCAATAAACTGGGAGTAAACATGCCAGCCTTTTTCAATTTTGGCAGTAATAATTAGATTATATTCCTTATTATTTAACTTTTCGTTAGAAAAACTCCATTTAACCGGATCATAAATCTTCGCATTAGGATCAGGAAACTGCGCCTGAGATGCAACAGCCAAAAACAGAAAAACTAGCCCCAAAAACTTTTTCATATTAAGTTAAATTATAAACTCTATCTCATTATTATTAAAATATCGTAAGCCACTTGCTGTTTCAAAAACAAGTTGTCCTTTGTCTGTAATACCCCGAATTTTACCACTCTGGATCTCGGCGTCAAACCTGAAAAGTGCCCATTCATCTTTTAAATATAATTTCCTAAGGTACTCATCTCTAAGCTTATCAGTATTTCCAGCTTTCAATTGCAAATACCTGGCTTCAATAAAGTTGCAAATTTCGCCTAATAACCGCAGTAAGTTGTAATCCTGATGTAAAGCTTGCTTCAAAGAAGTTGCATTCTTCAAATTTGGAGGAAAATCCTCTTGATTTATATTAATGCCAATTCCAATTATGGCATGTTTAATCGTATTACCGCTAACAATATTTTCAATCAATATTCCTCCAATTTTTTTATTTCCGATATAGCTGTCATTCGGCCATTTTATGAGTGCGCTTCCGGATATGTACTTATTTAAAAAATCGTTCAGGGCTAGGCTAACGGCCATATTTAGGTCAAATTGCCTTTCAATTGGAAGAAAAGTCGGATTTAGAAGAACGCTGAAAGTTAGGTTTTTACCGGCTTCACTTATCCATGAATTGCTTGCCTGCCCTCTACCTGTAAACTGCTTGTCTGCCATTATTACAGTACCATCCAATAATGGCGTAGATTTTGACAAAGCATCCTTAAGAAAGGTATTTGTTGAGTCTACCTCTTTTAAAGTAATTAGATTCCGACCAATAAATAGTCCTGAAAAAGTATTATTTTGCAATTAAGATGCGTTAATATGATTCAACAAAACTAATTTATTTAATGGTAAAAAATAAAACTGCACAAGAATCCACTTCAATCTCAGAACTAGTTGTTTTTGGAATACAGGAGAAAAAGGGAAATGAAATAGTCCGCTTGGATCTGAGAAATATCCACAGTTCAGTTGCCGATTATTTTGTAATATGTCATGCTGAGTCAACAACACAGGTAAAAGCTATTGCTCAAAGTGTTGAAGATGAGGTATTTAAGGCCTTAAAACTCGAGCCATGGAGAAAAGAAGGTTTACAGCAGTCTGACTGGATAATTCTTGACTACGTTGATGTTGTAGTTCATATCTTTAAAACAGACAAAAGAGAATTTTACGGAATTGAGGATCTTTGGGGTGATGCAGAAATGAAATCATTTAAAAGTGCTTAACATTCAAGAGTTTAAATACCATAATACCTATATATAAATGTTTAAAATGAAAGATAGTAGAACAGATAAAAAATCTCCCATAAAAAAGATTCCAGGCAAAAAAATAGTTCCCAAAGCACCGAAATTCAATATAATGTGGCTTTATGGTGTCATCATTCTGGGTCTTTTTGTGGTTCAGTTTATGTTCAGCGGAAACAATGCCAAAATAATAAATTATCAGAAGTTCGAGAATGAAATGCTCAAACCCGGTGATGTTGAAAAGCTGGTAGCATATAAAAATGGCGACCTTTATAATGTTGATGTTTTCATTAAAAAGGATCGTTTAGATCAGAAGAAATACGATGAGGTGCGCACCAAAAGCAGCTTCAATGCAACTACCAATGGTCCGCAATATATTTTCACAGCTGCAACCTATGAGAGTTTTGAATCAAAAGTAATTGCTGCCGAAAAGGATCTTCTCCCAAATCAACGTACACCGATAATCTCAGAATCCAGAGAAAGTCCTTGGGCAGGTTGGTTCATGTCATTTATTCTGCCTGTACTTTTATTGGTAGGTTTCTGGGTGTTTATTATGAAGAGAATGGGTGGGGGTGCCGGTGGGGGTGCCGGTGGACAGATATTTAATATCGGGAAATCAAAAGCGACACTTTTCGATAAAGAATCACAGGTTACCATTACTTTCAACGATGTCGCCGGACTTGAAGAGGCTAAACAAGAAGTCATGGAGATCGTAGATTTTCTTAAAAACCCGAAAAAATACACCAACCTGGGAGGTAAAATTCCGAAAGGAGCATTATTGATCGGTGCCCCGGGTACCGGTAAAACCTTGATGGCGAAAGCTGTTGCAGGCGAAGCGCAGGTTCCTTTCTTCTCGCTATCTGGTTCCGACTTTGTCGAAATGTTTGTCGGGGTAGGTGCCTCTAGGGTACGCGATCTGTTCAAGCAGGCCAAAGAGAAGGCTCCTTGCATCATCTTTATTGATGAGATCGATGCGATCGGCCGTGCCCGCGGAAAAAACAATATAGTTGGCGGTAATGATGAACGTGAAAATACATTAAATCAGTTATTGGTTGAGATGGATGGTTTCGGTACAGATAGTGGAATTATTATTCTTGCTGCAACCAATAGGCCTGATGTCTTGGATACTGCATTATTACGCCCGGGACGTTTTGACCGTCAGATCTCTATAGATAAGCCGGATCTGGTTGGTCGTGAGCAAATATTTAAGGTACACCTGAAACCCTTAAAACTTGCTGAAGGTGTGGATGCTAAAAAATTGTCGGCACAAACTCCGGGTTTTGCCGGCGCCGAAATTGCAAACGTATGTAATGAAGCAGCCCTAATTGCAGCACGCAGGAATAAAGAAGCTGTAGATATGCAGGACTTTCAGGATGCTGTGGATCGAGTGATAGGTGGATTGGAAAAAAAGAATAAAATCATCTCTCCTGAAGAAAAAAGGATCGTGGCTTATCATGAAGCAGGCCATGCTATTGCAGGATGGTTCCTTGAACATGCCGATCCATTAGTTAAGGTATCCATTGTACCTAGAGGTGTAGCAGCCCTTGGATATGCGCAATACCTTCCAAAAGAGCAATTCTTATACACCACAGAGCAATTACTTGACGGAATGTGTATGACTTTGGGAGGTCGGGTTGCTGAGGACATCGTTTTTAATAAAATATCAACAGGAGCACAGAACGATCTGGAACGAATTACCAAATTATCTTATGCTATGGTCACGATTTATGGTATGAATGCCAAAGTTGGTAACGTTTCATTTAATGATACTCAGGGGGAATACCAGTTCAACAAACCTTATTCAGAAAAGACCTCTGAAATGATTGATATCGAAGTTCGCAATCAAATTGATTCGGCTTATCAGCGCACTAAACAATTGCTGACAGATAAACGTGAGGGTTTGGAAAAATTGGCTGAAAAATTACTCGAAAAAGAAATCCTGTTTCAGTCGGATCTTGAAGAAATTTTGGGTAAACGTCCATTTGATAACCGTACTACTTATGATGAGTTTGTAAATGGTACAAAATCTGAAGCACCGACAGAACAGCCAAAAGAAAATCATGATCATGAAGGTGTAGTAGATCACAATATGGATCTTCCCGAAAACAGATCATCACAAGACTAAGAATATCAATTCAATCATATGCCCCTCCTGGAAGAACGAAATCTTTGATTTCATTCTTCCAGTTTAAAAAGCGTTGTTCATGAAAGAAACAACTTCTAAAGAAAAAATGCTTAAGAAGATCCGAAGGGCTCTTCTTGAGAAACGCGACAACCCCTATCCAAGTTTAGAAGAAACGGCACTTTATGAGGAACATTCCGGCCATCTAGACGCTCTTTTTGCTGAGCAATTAACCGCAGTTTCAGGTAATTTTTTGTTCTGTGTAGATGAAATTGAACTTTTCGAAAGCCTTATACAACTCGCAGAGGAAAAAAACTGGCGAAAGATCTATTGCTGGGAAACTGAATTACAAATACTATTAAATAAATACGAGTTCCCATTTTACAGCACAGACACTGATTTTTTAAATGCAGATGTAGGAATTACAGCATGTGAATCACTTATAGCTCGAAACGGTAGTATAATGGTTTCTAACGGAAATGCTGCCGGAAGACGATTAAGTATTTACCCGCATGTGCATATTGTAATAGCCTATACTTCTCAGCTAGTACTAGACCTGAAAGATGGTTTTAAACTTTTGAAGGAAAAATATCATGAAAATCTACCAAGCATGATCTGCAATATTACTGGCCCAAGCAGGACTGCAGATATTGAAAAAACGCTTGTACTTGGGGCTCATGGACCAAAAGAACTTTATGTTTTCTTGCTGGAAGGCTAACCATATCTAGTAAACCCTATTCTAGGATTGGGCCACATTAATTTTATCCAATATTACTGATCAATTTAACCCTAATTTCCTTTGATCCGGGTTCAACTATGGAAATAAGAATACTTTTGGCAATAAATCCCGGGGAAATTATATCCAAATGATGTTTACCGACAGAAAGAGCTTTGATACATACCCTCCCTAATTGATCGCTAACAGCAGTTATACCGACTAAGTCAATACTAATGAGAGCCTTGCTTAATGGTTTACCGCACTCAGAAGTAATATAAAGGTTTAAATCCGATTGAAAGCATTTTGTGGCAACATTGGGCTTGGTAAATGAAACCTGAACAGAATCGGAATATTGTGGCAATTCCTGCTCTACCAAGATATCAAAGTCATGATGAACATTTTGCATTGTTTTTAATCTAATTAATAAAACGCAATATTAAATTCCTCATAGGTAGTAATAGATCATTAAATATACATAATCTATTTAATGTTACAAATCTGTTACATTTTTTTTATTGGCTGAATATTCAAATATATCAACGATTGAAGGATCTATAAAGCCTACCCCAACCGCGCTGAAAAAGTATTAAACCTAATAGCCCAATGCCATGATGGAAAATTAAATGTTAAGCTAAATTTGATTTAAGCAAATTTTCTTTTAAAAAGAATACGTACCTTTAATACAATAAACCAATACAGTATTCAGTATAATTTCATTTAATGAGCACCAAAATCAAGTCTGTTATCATTGGAACAGGTAGTTTTGTACCTGCAAATATAATATCAAACAAGGAGTTTTCAGAACATCGCTTTTACGAAAAAAGCGGAGAACCTATATTGCGGGAGAATGCTGAAGTAATACAAAAGTTTCAGGCCATCACAGAAATTGAGGAGCGCCGCTATGCGGATAAAGAACATATGGCTTCTGATCTGGGATATTTCGCAGCTTCAAGCGCAATTGAAAGTTCAGGAACAGATCCCGAAACCCTTGATTATATCATCGTTGCACATAATTTTGGAGACATCGCTCTTGGCAGCACAAGGGTTGATGTTTTGCCTACGCTTGCTTCTAGGATTAAACACAGGCTAGGGATAAAAAATCCCGATTGTGTGGCTTATGATCTACCTTTCGGTTGTCCCGGGTGGTTACAGGGGATGATTCAGGCTGACTATTATATCCGTTCCGGTGATGCGAAGCGGGTTTTAATAATCGGTACAGAAACACTTTCCAGAGTTACCGACCCGCATGATCGTGACAGTATGATTTATGCTGATGGTGCCGGTGCAACGATACTAGAGGGGAGAGAAGATGTTGAAGAAGGTATTCTTGCGCATAAAACACAAACACACACTTCGGATGAAGCATATTTCCTTTATTCAGGCAAATCCAGCAATCCTGATCTAATATCAGAAGATCAGTTTATCAAAATGGATGGCAGGAAGATCTATGAATATGCCTTGAAAAATGTACCCTTGGTAATACAACAAACCATGGAAAAATCAGGAACAAGCATTAATGATGTCAAAAAAGTTCTGGTTCATCAAGCAAATGGTAAAATGGATGAGGCCATTCTGAAAAGATTGTTTAAACTTTATGGAATCAAAGAGGCACCATTGGATGTAATGCCGATGACCATTGCAAAGTTTGGGAACAGTTCAGTAGCAACGGTGCCAACACTACTTGATATGATTTTAAAAAATAAGCTTGAAGGGCATCAGATCAATAAAGGCGACCGGGTTGTTTTCGCGTCTGTAGGATCCGGAATGAATATTAACGCCATGATTTATAGTTTTTAATTAGCTTATTAATTTCAGCATTTGGCCTAATCCCCGAGTCCATTAAATCCCTCTTTAGCCCTATTTTCAATGCTGTTCTCATAATCGCGACCATTCATGTTGATCGTAATATTATAATAGTATTTAGATCTCTGAACATCCATTCTCCTCTCATATATCTCTGCTATTCTGGGTGTAGCATTGGAGGCAAAATAATAGCGCTCATTCTTTCCAAGATCAATTGCTGCTTGATAATATTTTAGCGCAATATCATCTCTGGAAATTTCATCATAAATAAGGCCCATTCGATATTGATATTCGATCTTATCTCTCAATATCCCAAAATCAGTATGTTTAATCTTTGTTAATATACTTAATGCGCTGATTAGGACAAAAAAAAAGCGACCAGTATTTACTGATCGCTTTTATGATTTTATATGGTTTTAAGCTACCGGAGTTTCTTCCATTGCAAAGCCTTCATCTACAAGAATACGTCCGCAATGCTCACAAACAATAATACGCTTGCGCTGACGAATATCCAATTGCCTTTGTGGTGGAATCTGATTAAAACAACCTGAACATGAATCGCGTTGTATGGTTACAACAGCAAGACCGTTCTTTGCATTGCTTCTTAAACGGTTATAGGCGATCAGTAAACGCTCATCAATATGCTTCTCAGAATCATGGGCCTTAACCATAATACTTGCCTCATCCTTTTCAGTTTCAGCAGTAATGGTATCTAATTCAGCTTTTTTAAGTTCAAGATCATTTTTACGTTCGGTAATATTAGCCAAAGCATTCTCATAGACTTCAGTTTTGTTCTGAATCTCAAATGAATATTCCTTAATCTTTTTCTCTGATACCTGAACCTCCAATCCTTGAATTTCAATCTCTTTGGAGATTGCATCATATTCACGATTGTTCTTAACATCGTTAAGCTGAGTTTCGTATTTTTTGGAGGCAGCTAATGCCTCTTTGATCAGATTCTTGCGGGTTACAATCGAATCTTCCAATTCATCAAGATCTGTTTTAATTTTCTGTATACGGGTTTCTAAACCTGCAACCTCATCTTCGAGGTCGGCAACCTCCATTGGGAGTTCACCTCTTGTCTGACGAATCTTGTCGATCTGGGTGTGCAAAGTCTGAAGCTCGAATAATGCCTTTAATTTGTGTTCTATTGATTGTTCCATTAAATCAAGTAATTTATGGGGTTTGTGTTCTGTAATGTTAAACGGAGGGCAAAGTTACTAAATTTTTCTGTAATTAATTCCATCAATAATTCCTGCGTAAACTGCTCACTCTCGAAATGTCCTACATCTGCAATAATTAATTTCCCTTCTGCATCAAAAAACTCATGATATTTAAAGTCGCCCGTTATAAATATATCTGCTCCAGCCTTCAGCGCATGTGGCAGCAAGAAACTTCCGGAACCTCCACAAACAGCTACTCTCCGTATCTTTTTCGACCTTATTGCCGTATGTCTAATGACTTTAGCACCCAGCCTTTCCTTTACAATATTTAAAAAATCCAATTCATCAAAGTCACTCTCCAAATTACCGATCATGCCTGATCCCACTTGGTGGTGAGTGTTACTTAACGGATAAAGATCAAATGCAACCTCTTCATAAGGATGCGTTTCAAACAATGCAGCAAGAATTTTTTGTTCCAAATGAGGTGAATAAATGGTTTCGATTCGAATCTCAGATTCAAGATGCTGTTTGCCCAGGTTCCCAACAAATGGCTTGCTACTTTCACCTGCTTTAAAAGTGCCAATGCCAGTTGTATTATAACTGGATTCAGAATAATTTCCAATATTTCCAGCACCAGCCTTAAACAAGGCTGTTCTAATTTCCTCTGCATGTGCTTCCGGACAAAAAGTAACCAGTTTGCGAAGAGAATCCTCCTTGGATTTTAAAATACTGGGATTCTTTATTCCGAGTTTATCACAAATCTTTTTGTTTACGCCAACAGATACATGGTCAAGATTGGTATGAATAGCGTATAAAGCAATATCATGCTTTATAGCTTTCATCACAACACGTTCTACATAGTTCTTCCCATTAAACTTTTTCAAGCCCTTAAAGACAATGGGATGATGGGAAATAATCAGATTTAAGCCTTGCTCAATTGCTTCATCAACAACTGATTCTGTACAATCTAATGAAATAAGGGCACCAGATATTTCCTTATCAGGATGACCTACTATCAGGCCCGAATTATCATAATCTTCCTGATAAGCAAGCGGAGCCAGCGTTTCGAGAAAGGATGTAATTTCTCTTAAATTCATAAACAAAGATAAACCTTAAGTTTTGAGTGGAGAAATGAGGAGATTATTATGCCGACAAATGAGCGTAAAGCTTTCCCGGTTTAAATTATTCACGATAATCTTAAACTTTTTTTTAACAGACCAAAAAATATAGCCTTTAAGACGGATTCTCACCCTGATTGTTCATAATCTTTGTAAGCTGGGCACTTTCATAAGCCGCTTTCCGATTATACTCAAGGGTAATGGATTTATGATTGACAATATCTACGATAGTACCTATAAAACACAAACCAAAGGTTAAAAAATAAAGGATACCCATTCCCATTTGCCCTGTAATAAAGCGTTGAATGCCCGCAACACCAAGAAAACCAAGCAGACTAAATAAAAGAATCTCCTGAGGATCTTTTCGCCTTTCAGAATAAAACATAACGAAATTTTGAGTCTGGCGCGGGTTCATGCCGTCAACTACCTGTTTCAGATAAGAATACTCCTCAAGGCCCATGCCCTTTAAGTTAATAAGCGGATCGTTTTCCATAATTAATGCGAGTTAGTATTCCTAAATTTAATAGGAATATTTTTAATAATAGCAATATCCTGTGAAGAAGAATAAACAATGCCGGAATCCCAAACCAATGATGTTCAATTGATAAAAGAAATTCTCCATGCAATAAAAATCGGATGGAGCGACCCAATCCACATCCGGGACACCAGCTGAAGCCCATATTGTCAATTGGGCATAGAGAATAATGTGCAGACCCGGACTGGGTCAATGCAAGGGACAACAATGCTCCCAGCCAAAAAAATAATTCTACCGGCCACGTCTTTAACATTTACAGGAACTTCTGTTTGTTCATTAAAATCAGGGAAATAGCCAGATTAGAAATTATACCTATCAGACCGGCAGTTGCTATTCGGTACATAAAATCAATGTTTTTGAGATTGGTGCTGACCTGCATGTAGATTACAGCAAAAAGCGCCGCAATTACCCCCCCCCGAAAATCAATATTTTGAATCCTTCGAATAAACCTTCATAAAACTCCATCTTATCTGTCAAAATATGATCTCTGTAATTCTTTATACCCAAATAAAGGCCGATTACCGGCATTAAAATAGAAGCATATTCGAGCCATGAAATATTATTCACTTCTAGAGAATTTTGAGCAAAAATCACTGCATAATGCATGATCAAGATCCAAATTCCACTTATTCCACCAATAATAATCCCATAAATTAATGAATTTTTCATAATCGTGTTACTAAAATGTTAAGGCTGTTAAATACATAAATAAACGAAATAACTTTGGAATTGTTTCAATAATCTATCTGGTTTTCAGGCTCCTAAGCAATAAGATAAATATTAGGCAATGGCTTTATCAAAGGCTCCCAAAGATAGCTATCAAGGCCTTTGATCAATATTAGAGTGTTAATTGTATATTTGCCATGAAAATCAGCGTGTGAATATTCGGGATATTATAAATCAGTATAAATCGGATCCCCGGATTGCCATTCTGGCAGAAACCCTAAACAAAGGGAAAAAAGGGCGGGTTCATTTAAGAGGTCTAGTCGGATCAAGCGATACGATCATGGCTATGGCTTTGTATTTTTTGCTTCACCGGCATATGATTTTTGTCCTGCCCGAGCGCGAAGAAGCAGCTTATTTTCTTAGTGATCTGGAAAATCTGCTCGAAAAAGAAATTTTGTTTTTCCCATCTTCTTTCAGAAAATCATTTGAATTTACATTGGTCGACAGTAGTAATGTGCTGCAGCGTGCTGAGGTATTAAACGAACTTAACCATTCAGCCGAATTCGGAAAAATTATAGTCACCTATCCCGAAGCACTGGCAGAAAAGGTAATAGATCGCTCTTCTCTTGAAAAAAACACACTCGAAATTGCCGTGGGAAATAAGCTAAGCATTGAGTTTATCAATGAATTTCTAATTGAATATGACTTTGAACGGGTAGATTTTGTTTATGAACCGGGACAATTCTCGATCCGGGGCGGAATAGTTGATATTTTTTCTTTCTCACATGATCTACCTTACCGGATTGAGTTCTTTTCTGATTATATTGAAAGTATTCGAACCTTCGAAATTGAAGATCAGCTATCGGTTGAACAGGTTAAAAGTATCACTGTGGTACCCAACGTCCAATCAAAATTCCTTACCGACCATAATATTTCCCTTCTAGAATACATTGATCAAGATACTATCATCTGGTTTAAAGATGTGGAGTTTACCTTCGATGTGGTCAAAAACGGCTATAAAAAGGCTGTAGAATATTGGAAAGCACTTTCTTCTGAGGATAAGCAACAAAACCCGCACTGGATTGATCCCAAATTTAATTTCACAGATGAAAAAATGCTTGCTGATCAGCTTCGTGATTTTGATGTACTAGAATTTGGTAAACAATTCTTTTACGAGCCAGATGAGACCATACATTTTGATATCAAGCCTCAGCCGTCTTTCAACAAAGATTTTAACCTGCTAATTCATAATTTTAAAGAAAACGAGAAGTCGGGACTCGAAAATCTCATCTTCACCGATTCTACCAAACAGATTGAACGTCTTTACAGCATTTTCGAGGATCTGAATGCTGGTGTAAAATTTACTCCGGTGCACCTCTCATTACGGGAAGGCTTCATTGATCACGCCCAAAAACTAGTTTGTTATACCGATCATCAAATCTTTGACCGTTATTATAAATACAAGCTAAAGAAAGGTTATATCCGTAATCAGGCGATTACGCTCAAAGAACTGCGTGAATTAAAGCCTGGAGATTTCATTACCCATATTGACCACGGAATTGGCAAATATGCGGGTCTTGAAAAAGTGGACGTTAATGGCAGATCACAAGAAATGATTCGCCTAGTCTATGCTGACAATGACCTGCTTTATGTTAATATCAATTCCCTGAACCGCATCTCCAAGTACTCAGGTAAAGAAGGTACTGTACCCAAAATGAATAAACTCGGCACAGACACCTGGGAGAAGCTGAAAAAAACCACTAAAAAAAAAGTTAAAGATATCGCCCGTGACCTGATTAAGCTTTACGCTATTAGAAAAACACAAACCGGAACGGCTTTTTCACCAGATACCTATTTGCAAACCGAGCTCGAGGCTTCATTTATTTATGAAGACACCCCAGATCAAGTTAAGGCGACTGCTGATTTTAAAAAAGATATGGAATCGGCTCATCCTATGGACCGGCTGGTTTGTGGAGATGTGGGCTTTGGTAAAACAGAAATAGCTATCAGAGCTGCTTTTAAGGCGGTAAGCGACAGTAAACAGGTGGCCATACTTGTACCAACTACCATTCTTGCATTGCAGCATTTTAAAACATTCCAATCTCGTCTGGCTGAATTTCCATGCACTATCGATTATATAAACCGGTTTAAATCGGCAAAACAAATTAAAGAGTCTCTTCAAAAACTAGCAGAAGGTAAAATTGATATTATTATCGGTACACACCGAATTGTTAGTAAGGACGTGAAATTTAAAGACCTTGGCCTGCTGATTATTGATGAGGAACAAAAATTTGGTGTCGGCGTGAAGGAGAAACTGAAACAGTTCAGAGCAAATGTCGATACTCTGACACTCACTGCCACTCCGATTCCAAGAACCCTACATTTTTCTTTGATGGGAGCGCGAGATCTTAGCATAATAAGCACTCCGCCGCCAAACCGCCAGCCGGTACAAACAGAACTTCATGTATTTAATGAAAAGCTAATCAAAGAGGCTGTGGAATATGAAATAGACCGCGGTGGACAGGTTTTCTTTATTCACAACCGCGTACAAGACTTGCTGCAACTTGGGGGATTAATTAACACGCTGGTTCCGAAAGCAAGAATTGGTATCGCACATGGTCAACTTGAGGGGGATGCACTTGAAGATGTGATGCTCAAGTTTGTAGGGGGAGATTACGATGTACTTGTGGCCACAACAATCATTGAAGCCGGACTGGATATTGCAAATGCCAATACCATTCTGATTAATCATGCACATATGTTCGGCTTGAGTGACCTGCACCAGATGCGCGGACGTGTTGGCCGCTCGAATAAAAAGGCTTTCTGTTATTTATTAAGTCCGCCATTATCCACTTTGACCAATGAAGCCAGAAAACGCCTGAGCGCGATCGAAGAGTTCTCTGATTTGGGAAGTGGTTTTAATGTAGCGATGCGCGATCTGGATATCCGCGGAAGCGGAAACCTACTTGGTGCTGAGCAAAGCGGATTCATTGCAGAGATCGGCTTTGAGATGTATCATAAAATTCTGGATGAAGCTATTCAAGAATTGAAAGAGGATGAGTTCAGGAATCTTTTCAGTGAAGAAAAACCAAGGCCGTTCATCTCATTTACTCATGTGGATACTGATTTGGAAGTGATGATCCCTGATGAATATGTTACCAATATCGCTGAACGATATAATTTATATACAGAGCTTTCAAACATAGAGAACGAACTAGCTCTCGATGATTTCAGACAAAAACTCGCCGATCGTTTTGGACCTGTGCCACATCAAGTAACCGAACTGATTAACACTTGGCGTCTTCAATACCTTGGAAAAATGATTGGGTTTGAGAAAATCACCTTCAAAAAGGGAGTCCTCCGAGGATATTTTATTGCTAACAAACAATCTCCTTATTTTGAGTCACTCCAATTCGGACGTGTGCTTGAGTTTTTACAGGCTCACCCTCGTATTAGTAACCTGAAAGAGGTTAAAAATACCCTAAGGTTGGCCATAGAACATGTTTCTACTTTGGATTTGGCCATAGAATTGCTTCAAGATTTAGCGGGTGAGAATACTGTTAATTCCCCAGCTTAAAGGTTATTGGCAGGACATAAGAAGTTCTTACGGGTTTTCCATTTGCCATTCCGGGCTTCCATGCGGTTGAGGTCCTGAGTACACGGATTGCTTCCTCGTCGCATCCGCCTCCAATCCCTCTCACCACCTTAAAATCACTGAGGCTACCGTTCTTTTCCACTATAAATGCAATGTAGACTTTACCCTGTGTTTTGTTTTGACGAGCCGTGGCCGGGTAACGTAATCTGGATCCAAGATACTTGCCCAAAGCCAATTGCCCCCCCTGAAATTCAGGCGCAAGTTCAACGCTACCAAGATCATAAAGCTTTCCTTCATAGCGCGCTTCACTATTTGAAATTTCAATCGGTTCAGGTATGAGTTCAGCATCCTTTTCAGGAATAGTTGATGCCTGACTAAAGTCGACTTCATTACCGACTATACTGTCAGGACTGGAATTCAGTGATGATACGACTAGGTTCTGAATCTCAGCTTCTCTGAGCGAAATGATTTTTCCTTCCTCATTGATAGCCAATTCAAACTTTATATCGCCAGACACTTCTACATTTCGGGAAGGCTGCAGATAACTTACTTTTGCCCAATAGCTTGCAAGCAGCTCATTATTGTTGCGATCGTAATCCAAACTGGAAACTATCCAGGTAAGATTGTAGTTCCGAAGATCAGCCATTCGCTTTGAATGAACTGCCTTCAAGCGCTTATATGTAAGATTATGATAGTTATAATAGGTTCTCGTAATTGATGAAAAATAACTCGGTGGATCAAAATATCCCTTCCTTTGGTCATTATAAAATGCTTCAATAAATTTAATCAATGACCTGCGGACTTCTTCATCGCTCATGCTTGAGTTCTCGACCAGAACATCTGAGTTATT
>JBDNGV010000401.1:0-2381 GCA_041689125.1 Daejeonella sp. | reverse complement strand
GTTTAAAAGGTTTAACTCAGTTTTAGATAATTGTATGGGTTCCTTTTGTGTAATGGATGTCCAGGAAGCTTTTTTACCAATTATTTTTACTTCATAATCCGTTAATTCACGATTATAAACCATGATGTCATCAACCTGACCGCCTTTGAAACCAAGTCCACGATCCCAAGCCCCAATTTGCAGTCCTGGCTGTATTTTAGAATACATCAAAATGTCTTTTGTAAGCTGATCCATCGTAGTAATAAGCTTCTGTTCTACACCATTTTCAAATAATTTCAATCCATTGGCCTTTGAAGATCCATTATAGGTCATAGTAAGTTGTACCCACTGATTTCGGATTACAGGTTTTTGTGTTATTCTTGAAATAGCATTTGAAGGTGCTGCATGTGACATATTAACGGTCAATCGGTTATCCTTAAGATATAAGTGATAGCCCCGGAAATTATAGAGACGTTCTGAAACACATTTATGAAACAATACACCCTCTTTAAAGTCTTTGGGAATAAAGACACTGATATTTATAGTAAATGGATCTGACTTCCTGAAAACTCCAACCTGATTCAGGTCATACCATTGATCGCCATTCAAGACCAATGCCTTACCATTATCTCTGTCGGTAAAAACAGGTTTATCTGTTGACGAGCTCTTTAAAGAACTTACAGCTCCTACTATATTGCTACTCTTTAGTGAGGCATTCGAAAAATTGTAATGTGCCTGCAATCCTTCAATTGGAAACGATTCTTTCTCTAGTACTTTATATTTTTTGGCTTTAATCCAATTTTGAAATGCAATTCGCGAATCAAATTTCGTTTTGATTAACTTATTTTCCTGAATTGAAACATTACTTTTTATGTAATTTAAGATCTTTTCTTGTTGTTCTGTTGGCAGTAAAAGAGTTGGGGAAGGCATTGCATCGTCCCATGAAATTTGTCCAGCTTCTTTTACTCTATTAAAGAAACCAAACATCTCATAATAGTTTTTTTGTGAAATAGGATCATATTTATGGTCGTGACATCTCGCACAGCCTACAGGAATACCCATTAAAGCAACTCCAGCAGTATTCACCCGATCAATGACATACTCAGTCTGAAATTCTTTTTCAATAATTCCTCCCTCCATATTTTGTTGATGTATTCTATTAAATGCAGTTGCAACTCGCATTTCCTTGCTTGAATTTGGCATCAAATCGCCTGCTAACTGCCATTGTATAAATTTTTCATAGCCTAAGTTTGTATTATAAGCCTTTATAACCCAATCGCGGTAGGGAGACATATCAATGAGTCGGTCGACTGTATAGCCATGAGAATCAGAAAAACGTGCCAGATCAAGCCAGTTCAAAGCCATTTTTTCACCATAATGAGCTGAATTCAGCAAGCGATCCACCTGCTTTTCGTATGAATTTGGGGAGTTATCCTTTAAAAAAACATTGATCTCAGCCAGTGTTGGGGGAAGCCCGGTAAGGTCAAGGGAAAGTCTTCTCAACAAAATTTCCTTTTTTGCCTGCATGGATGGCTTTAATTTTTCTTGTTCCAGCTTTTTAGCAATGAAATTATCAATTGGATTAATAACCCGCTGATCATCTTTCACATCGGGAATATCCTGCTTCTCAGGATTTACAAATGCCCAATGAGGTTTATACTCTGCCCCTTCCTTAATCCATTTTATTAAGATTGCTTTTTCTTTTGCTGAAAGATTCAGGTTTGACTTTTTGCTTGGCATCCTATATTCAGGATCATCTGACAATATTCTATGAAATAGCTCACTCCCATCCAGATCACCCGGATCAATGGCGACCTTTCCCGGGCTTTCAGGAAGTTCATCAAAAGCAAAAGAAGCAATGTCCAATCTTAGTCCGGCTTTTTGCTTAGCCTTATCCGGACCATGACAGGAGAAACATTTATCAGACAGTATGGGCTTTACATGAATATTGTAGTCTAATTCATCTGGAAGGCTGGTATATGCTGCTTCAACATCCTCAGGTAATTCTGGGCTGCATGATACCATGAATAAAATAACAAAATGAACGGCGATAATAACGGATAGTCTATTCAAATAATTCATTACGAGATCTAATTGCTCAAGGTATTAAAATCCTGTTGCTCTTCAAAAGCAAAATATTTTTCATTAATATAAAAAATAAATTTAAATCAAAATATTCGTTTTTCGGTATCTCAATTTAAATTGAATCCATATTAATGCAATTCAAAATTTCCTATTGGGAGTATTAATCCAACACAGTCAAGCTAATTTATTTACTTTACCTCTTAGCCATTTAGTATGATTATAACCTGCCGAATTAATTTGTATTTTCGAATACAAAAATTCGGATAAATTTAAATGAAATCTCTACAACAAATTTTTAAGGATGCCTTTGCTAGCAT
>JBDNGV010000400.1:0-2669 GCA_041689125.1 Daejeonella sp. | reverse complement strand
CAAAAAAACTTCTTTATAGTTTGGTACCTTGCCTTTAATATTTCTAAAGTGTACGTAAGCTATATTGTTTGCATATTGTTCTGTAGCATTATATACATCCCCTTCTGTCATTTCAGCCAACGACCCTAAGCAGAATTCCAGTCCATTACGCTTGCTTTTGTTTAAATTCAATAATTTACTATACATATTTGGTTGATAAATTAGCCTTGGCGTATTTCTTAAAAATGGCACCGGAGGATCGTCCGGATGAGCCGCCATTGTAACCCCTGCTTCTTCTGCCACTGGAATTATTTCATTAAGAAAGTATTCCAGCCGTTCCCATAATATTTCATGGGAAACATTTTTTATTACACCATTTGTTGGTTGGGTATCATAGGTCATGTTCCAAACCATCCCATTGGGAATAGGCCGGTCACTCACCTGATCCATACCAACAGATAGAGCTCCTCCTCTCGCAAAAGGACCAGTAGTTCTGCTGCAAACCCCCGCCAAACTAAAATTATAGCCAATTACAGGAATACCCGCTTGCCCTACATTACGGATAAGTTGTTTGATGAGCTCAATTTGATGCTTTTTATTAGGCCCATCTAATAGAATATCATACCAGTCTGCAGGATCAAAGTTTTCTATCGCCTCTAATTCAAGTCCGGCATTATTAATTTCCTTTTTTAGTCTAAGAAGATTATCTAATTGCCAGAGTTCTTTTGAATTACCTGCAATACCCCAGCCATCATCAGTTCCAACCGGTTGATTGCCCTTATTAAAATAATCCACAAGGTGAACCACTACGTGCGAACAGCCACATTGCTTTGCAAAAGCAAAATGATTTTTATCTAACATATGCCTATATAAGCCTAATCCAAGTTTCATAAATATTCTGTTTATATTAATTTGTAAAATACCATATTTTTTAAATGCCTCCATATTTGAAATACCTCCCCTGATTGTCGATAACAACGTCAAAATGCCTTTTGAGTTCCTTTAGAATCAAACCACTTCATAATTATTAAAAAGTGTTTTTGACCTAAAATCACTATAGGTACATTTTAATCGTTTTTTTTGAGGATTGGTTTTTAAAAGCCTGTCCTTTTTTTCCGAATCAATTTTCATATTACAATAAAGAGATGAAATAAAACAAAATTGTTTTGAAAAAATAACACTACAAATTAAGTCTTCCATTAATTCAATTACTGCAATAGTCCATAGTGAGATATCCAAATATTCTTTAATCTTTTTATCAAAACTACTTAGAAAAGATCTATTTCTTAAACTTAGGTTTTTATCTTTAAAAAATACAATCTTAAAAACTATTTTAATTTTACAAAAAAAAAATCAGGAAAGGGGCGTGTATGATGAAATAGTGCTATAAAAAAGTCAAATAGAGTTATTTTAACAAAGTTTAGCTATATTTATAACATATCTAAATTCAGGTTCCAGTCAAAGTTTCGAATACTTGATTGAGCATATCGGCACGACGGCAGCTATCCATCAAATAGCCGTTTGCGCCAGTATTTTTTCCGGTTCATTTAATATGTTAGCGATTCCTTCTTTATTTGGAATTTGGTCCCATGCTGTAAGAGTATTTCTGCCACAAATAGCAATCCATTACAAAAGGTAGATTTTGTAAAGAGTTATGATTTTTTGGGTATATCTCAGGGAGACTGTCCACAATCCCGAAACCATGTCCAAAGGGTGAAATGTAAAGAGTCATATTTAGGAGACCACTAATTTTAATGAAATGGCGGAGGACTATCTGAGCGGTTCTAAAATGAACCACTTTGGTCTTAAAGACTAAAAGTGGTTCATTATTTTGCCTAATATTATCCCTCATAAAGGTTGCGGAGGAAACCAACCTGAACGAATTCATTTTCAAAAGGCTTAACGAGCAGTACACTGTTAGTGTGCAATAAAAATCTAAAATGTTATCTGCGTTGCTGTAGTTATTGGAATATTGATGGTCGGAATATTTGACGGGTAATAGTAATTATTTAGCCATTTCAAGGACGAACGGTTTTTCGGAGAAGGCGAGTTGAATGCTTTAGAGTAGGTTCTCATTGTTCTGCTTGGCCGTAGAGATGTTTCCCCCTTTTGCGGGCGAAATATTTTGCATGGGTATCCTACGTTAAGCAGCAAGACACCTTTTGTTTGGCCTTAATCATTCTCAGATTGCATTCCGCCAGGTTATTGTCAAAAGGCAAAATAGCTCAGGAACATAAACAGAAAATAGTAGTTCTCGATCTTTGAAATGGGGAATGGATTCAAACTGGACTCGAATCAGCGACCTTCGGGTTATAACCCCAAGTGCAGCCAAGGTAAAAAGGTAATATTGAAATAATTTTGAAGTCGATTACTAAGCCTGTCAGATTCATTGAACCAAATGAACAAGGGGCCTACCATCGTAAATTGCTATGCCCAATGGCTATTTACAAATATTGATTATGGCTAAAAGAAAAAAACGAAGTTATAAATACTTATGAATATCCTAGCGTTAATGTTTTGGGCACAATAGACGACGAGAAGGGAAATTGGCTAAGTACATGACAAAAATTGAAATATATCCATATTGGATTGATTTTCATTGTTTAACAACACGCCAGCTAAGAAATTCAGTCCGTATTTAAAAATACTTTTAGCTTTCCTACCATGTTTTTTAATGGTAATCGGTATTT
>JBDNGV010000399.1:0-2818 GCA_041689125.1 Daejeonella sp. | reverse complement strand
TCATAATTACACCCAATATTCGCATATCCATTACCCAAAAAGTATCTTTAATTAGCCAAAAGGCTATATGCAGGTTTTCGAATTTTCTAATTGATTTTAGCATCTGATAATATTCTGTAATCCGAATATCTTTAATTTTTTTATAAAAAAAGAAAACCCGGAACATGCCGAGTTTTCTTTCCCTTAAAAAAATGCTACTTCAGATTCTGAAGGTAAATTTTTGCGTCTTCCAACTGAGTAATAATATCTCTACGGTCGGGAGTAATTGACAACACCTTTTCAAAATCAGCAATACAGGACCTGAATGACCCTGTAGCTTTGTTTTTATCATAGAAGCCCGGAATCTTTTGCCCTTTAAGCACACCATAATCCCGATAAGCTACTGCCCTATTCTGATATAATTTAACATCATCGGCATTCATATCTATAGCTTTAGAAAAATCCTTAATTGAAGAAAGGAGTAATTTCTCTCTATCTGCATTAAGGATTCCTTTAGTATCATTGGCCATTAGATTGCTGGCCTTTCCCCTGTAATAATAAGCACTATTATCAGCAGGCTTTAAAGAAATTACCTTATTAAAGGTATTGATAGATTCTTTATACCTTGCAGAATGATAATATGAGTACCCTAGCATATACAAGGTATTAACATCATTAGAGTCTTTCGTAAGTGCCTTTTCAAGATTTGAGACAGCAGATTTGAAATCCCCGTCAATCAGAGCCTTCTGGCCCATTTTGTGGTAAGCGGTCTGAGCGAAAGCATAATTCGCTGATAAAAGAATAATTAGTAAACCTGAAAATGATCTCATTGGTTATGAAAAAAATTTAATTTCGAAGGAATAACGATCTTTAATATTTATTATTTTAAATGTACGAATTTAGTTTCTTCATTAAAAAAAAGTATGGCAGAAAATAAAAATAAGTCAGAAAATTTGTCTGTAAATTTCTTTTTATCTGCCTATTTTAATAAAGACAATGATTTGGCACATACCTTGCGCTTTTAGATTTCAGGCTAATATAATCCGCCTTTGAGAAAATTCAACTGTCATAATGACGTTATTAAGATTTAGATGAGTAACTACGATAATTTTGATTTTAACCAAGCATTGCCCCTAATTAGTGAAGATACTGAGTTCTTTCCGCTGATGTCACAAGAAGATGAGGAGGAGATGAACAATGAAGACACACCCGACATTTTGTCGATTCTGCCTTTACGCAATACTGTATTATTTCCGGGTGTTGTAATTCCGATTACCGTCGGGAGGGATAAATCTATCAAACTAATCAAGGATGCATATCGTGGGGAAAGGATAATTGGTGTCGTGTCTCAAAAAGATGTGGGCATTGAAGATCCTGAATTCGAACAGTTAAATCAGGTTGGTACGGTTGCCCTTATTATCAAAATGCTCCAGATGCCTGACGGCAACACTACGGTGATTATTCAGGGGAAACAGCGTTTTCGTCTAAACGAAAAGGTACAAAACGATCCTTACATCAAAGCCACTATACACAAATTTGAGGAAGTCCGCCCTAAAGCTGACAAAGAATTTAAGGCTCTGATGGCATCCATTAAAGAGATGGCCATGCAGATTATCCAACTTTCTCCGAACATTCCAAGCGAAGCAGGCATCGCTATAAAGAACATTGAAAGTTCATCCTTTCTGATCAACTTCATTTCTTCAAATATGAATGCCGAAGTTTCGGCAAAACAGCAGATGCTGGAAGTTGCTAACCTACATGAGCGAGCAAAAATGGTTCTTGTGCATTTAACTCAGGAACTGCAAATGCAGGAGCTTAAGAATCAAATTCAATCGAAAGTAAGGGTTGATCTCGACAAGCAACAGCGTGATTATTTCCTGAATCAGCAACTAAAAACCATTCAAGAAGAGCTGGGAGGAAATTCCCCAGATCTGGAGATTGAAAATCTGAGAGGCCGTGGTGTCCTTAAAAAATGGAGTAAAGAATCAGGTGCTCACTTTAATAAAGAGCTTGAAAAACTGGCTAGAATGAATCCTGCCGCTGCTGATTATTCTATACAAATTAATTATTTGGAATTGCTCCTAGATCTTCCATGGAATGATTTCACAAAAGATAATTTTGATCTCAAGCGTGCTTCTAAAATCCTTGAAAAGGATCATTATGGTCTGGATAAGGTTAAACAGCGTATCATTGAATACCTTGCTGTACTAAAACTAAAACATAATATGAAGGCCCCAATTCTATGCCTGGTAGGTCCTCCAGGGGTTGGTAAAACCTCCCTTGGCAAATCGATTGCGAAGGCTTTAGGTAGAAAATATGTCCGCATGGCTCTTGGTGGAATCAGGGATGAAGCCGAAATCAGAGGTCACCGTAAAACATATATCGGGGCTATGCCGGGTCGTATTATTCAATCTATAAAAAAAGCAGGCAGTTCAAACCCTGTATTTGTGTTAGATGAAATCGATAAAGTTGGAAATGATTATCGGGGCGATCCTTCTTCAGCACTTCTTGAAGTTCTTGATCCTGAGCAGAATAATGCTTTTTATGATCACTATGTAGAAGTAGATTATGACCTATCAAGTGTGATGTTCATTGCTACAGCGAATTCTCTGAGTTCTATTCAACCGGCATTATTAGACCGCATGGAGATTATTGAAGTGAACGGTTATACTATAGAAGAAAAAATTGAGATTGCCAAACAGCATCTTTTACCAAAGCAGCGTGAACAACACGGAATAAAATCGAAAGATATTAGCCTGAAAATTCCGGTTATCGAAAAAGTTATCGAAGACTATACCAGAGAATCAGGCGTTCGAGGGCTTGAGAAGAAAATAGGTTC
>JBDNGV010000398.1:0-4480 GCA_041689125.1 Daejeonella sp. | reverse complement strand
GTATCATTTGGAACAGCCAGATCAACGATCACTTTCCTAGAAACATCTCCATTCAAAAGTGATTGATAAATATCATTAGTAATGATTGGCTCAGTAGCACTTGTACAGGTAATAATTACGTCGAATCCTTCTTTATAGGTTCTTAATTCTTCTAGTTTGTATGCCTTTCCACTTAAATCTGCTGCGAGTGTTACAGCGTTCTCAAGACTGCGGTTAAAGACAGCAAAGTTTGAGTATTTATGTTTTTTAAGATATTTGGCAAGGTTACGGTTGGTTTCTCCTGCCCCAATAATCAGAATTCTGGCATTGGTACACATTTTTAACTCACGGAGTTTGCGATATGCCAAAGAAACCACTGAAATTGGTTTCCTTGCAATTCCTGTATTAGTATAAACTTCCTTTGCTGTTTTCACAACCCTGCCCATAATCAATCGCAAATAATCACCCGTTAGTCCTGAAACACGACAAGTTTCATAAGCCTTTCGCACCTGAGCAAGAATCTCTTTCTCGCCAACAACGAGACTTTCTAATGAACATGAAATCCGAAGTAAATGATTGAGAGCTTCCACATCCTCATAAAACACAACCTGATTCACAAATGTATCGACTTGATCGTCAGAAACAGGAAGGTTCAGTGTTTGAATAAAATCCTTAACGAAATGAGTATCTAGGCTCTGTTTTGCTGAAAATACAAATTCCACTCGATTGCATGTACCAAGATAAAATATTTCAGGTATATCAAACTTCGCTTTAACACTTTTAAGACTACTTTCCAAGCAATCATTACAGATAACGAATTTACCTAAATCTTTGAGGTCGATGTATTTGTGAGAGAAGGCAATAATTTTTAGATACTTCAAGTTGCTAATCCTATTATAAAAATCAATACAAATGTAACCTAAAAGCGATTTTCCATCTGTCACACCTTTGTAAACACACACGTTTAGAAAGATTATAAATAAAGCTCATCGCTGAAATGGATTCATAGTACCATATAAAAATAAAAAAACATACTTAATGGATTGTCAGGGATTCTTCCTTTTTATAAAAGAACCAATCGATTAAAATTAAAAACATTCCAATCAGACTCGAAATTTCGGCCAAATTGAAAATTTAAGTCTGAAACAGCCCCAGATCGAAATGCACAAAATCGGAAACTAAAAGTGCATAATAAGCTAATAAAAATTACCCGTTACACCACCAATTATAAAACACCATCTAGATGTCAGCAAATTGGACGTATTCTTTTGACTAATAGTATATGTAAACCACAAGGAAAATAATTAGGAATCACCGATTGCATAATCATTCAAATGAAATTTGGATTGAGGTTCCATAAAATAAAAATGCATTTGTGTTTTCGAATTAATGATTTTGAACCCATTACCGATCAGGCTAATGATCTCGATTGTTCAAACCACTTTAAATAATTGTTTTTAAAATCTGAGCACAGCCAAGGTTCAAAATGAAGAAAAATAATTATCAAATTTCTTATTCTACTCATGCTCAGGCTCCAACCAGTTACCATCATCACGGATGATTCCGATCAATTCATCCAGTGCATTTTCTGTATTCACATTCTTCTTCACAACCTCCTTACCCCGGTATAGGGTAATCTTACCTGGTCCGGTACCAACGTATCCATAGTCTGCATCGGCCATTTCTCCAGGACCGTTCACAATACATCCCATAATCCCAATTTTAAGTCCTTTGAGATGATCAGTACGACTTCGAATCATCTGAGTGGTAACCTGAAGGTCAAACAAGGTTCTTCCGCAACTAGGGCAGGAAATGTATTCAGTCTTGGAAATTCTTGAGCGAGTAGCCTGCAGAATTCCGAAAGAAGTTGAAAGTATATTTTTACCCGAGATATCAGGTGCATCTGCCCAAATGCCATCACCAAAACCATCAAGCATCAAGCCACCTAAATCTGTAGCCGAATACAATTGAAAATCAGATACTTCTGGTAAAATTTCGGCATTTCCAGGCAACTCTATTGAGGACTTCAGATGATAAGTTCGTTTGATAATCACAGGCATTTCAAGTCCCAACTCTACCAGTTTGAAAAATGCCTGGCGCTGATCTTGTAATCCACAAGACGAGGTAGTTTCAAGAACAAAAACAAGGGTATTATCCAGAGCAATTTCGTTGAAAAGAGCAGTACTAATATCTGAATTGTAGATTGAAACAAGATTTAATGAAGGATCACGAAGAACTGCCCCAACGTATTCTTGCAGAGAGTAATAAGGATGGCAATTACTCTTATTTTCAAGCCCTTTCCAAGTTGAATAATTGTAAAGCTGTTTTAGATTTCCAGGGAAATTAAATGAGGGAAGCGCATCGGCCAAATAAACAAAATCCGTAGATTGTTCTGCCATATTGTACTTATCAAGCAGGGAAGAATATAGATATCCCACTTCTGACAACATCGCCGGATCTTTAAGGTTCTTCTTCGAAATATCGATAATAACTCGTGGTACCTGATGCCCCCCAATGAAGGTGTTGAGTTCTGTGGTATGGCGCTTTTGGTATTCATAGGGATTGTGAGTTATCTGTTGTCTGTTGTCTGTTTTCAGGCTGGATTCATCTAATTGTAAATCCGCGGTAACTGGCGACCCGTAACTGATAATAGGTAACTGATAACTGATAACTGATAAGCCTCTTTCTTTATATCGGTTAGCTAAAGCGATCGCAACCGGTGCTTCAAATTCAGGATCCTCAGTCAGGGATACCCGAACAGTATCTCCTAAACCGTCCTCAAGCAAAGCACCTATTCCAACGGCAGATTTGATCCGGCCATCTTCTCCATCACCCGCTTCGGTAACCCCAAGGTGGAGTGGGTAATTCATCCCCTCTTTAACCATGGTTTCTACAAGCAGGCGATAAGCCTGAACCATGACCTGCGGATTGCTCGACTTCATTGAAACAACGAGGTTATAATATTTCATATCCTCGCATATGCGTATGAACTCCATTGCCGACTCAACCATGCCACGTGGAGTATCTCCATAATGACTCATTATCCGGTCTGAAAGCGAACCATGATTGGTACCGATCCTCATGGCAGTCCCATTTTCTTTGCAAATCTTTACTAGTGGAGCAAACTTCTTGTATATCCTTTCAAGTTCTGCCTGATATTCAGTTGATGTATATTCAAAGTTTTCAAAACGCTTTTTATCTGCATAATTACCCGGGTTGATGCGTACTTTTTCAACAATTCGGGCGGCCTCTTCGGCGGCATTTGGAGTAAAATGTATATCGGCAATTAGGGGTATGTTATAACCTCTTGCCTTTAATTCATTTTTAATATTCGCCAAATTTTTTGCTTCCTTAACACTTGGGGCAGTAATCCGAACGTATTCGCAGCCAGCATCAGCCATACGAATTGCTTGCTCAACTGTACCCATGGTGTCCATTGTATCGGTAGTAGTCATACTTTGGATCCGGATCGGATTGTGGGCACCCATGGGAATATGACCAATAGTTACTTCACGGGTCAGAAATCTGGAATAGGTATTTAGTGAATTACAATACTTGCCATCAAGGCTAGTTAAACTGATTTTATCCATCAAGAATCAAAATTTAACAAAAATACATATTATAGGTTGAATGTGGGAAAGGGAAATTTGTGTGTCGGACAATTTAGTTGGAAGATATTATTTGGGTAAATTGGAAATAGATCCTTCGCAATGCTTAGGATGACATGACAAGCAAGCAAAATTTATTCATTTCCGCATTTACTAATTTGCTAATTATCTATTTTTTTTTTGCTGATTAAACCCCCATTGCATATAAAATTATATTTACCCCAAATTTCGTGTTATCTTCTGCATAAAAACGCTTATTCCTGAAATCATAATCCCATTCACAGCCATAATCCTTATTGCTGTACAACACTCCAATCCTACCGTTTATTTCAATTGCCTTTAAATAATCATGTACCAAATCATCCCCCCAGCCGTTCAACTCGAAGGAAGTGGTTGGAGGCCCCTTTTCAAATTTAAAAAAGGATCGGTATATCTCATGATTATTAGGTATTTTCTTTAAAGCTGCAGGCCCAAATAAGGAACTCATCTGGGCTTCGAATGATCTTGCAAAAAGACCATCGATATCGTGGTTGCAATCATCTACGAAAACAAAGCCACCATTCTCCACATATTTCTTGAAATTGAGCCTTTCCTGCTTATTGAATTGGACCAATTTATGCCCGCTGAGATAGGTGAATGGATACAAAAACAGCTCATTATCAGCAAGATTCAAAATCTTTTCCTCTTGATTTATCGGAATCGTGGTATACTCAACCAGCGAGTTCAACAGATTTGCAGGCATTCGCTGATCGGTATCCCAGTTACCTGATTGATATTTTATTCTTGCAAATGTGAACTTGGGGCTAAACATTCAGCTAAATTATTGCTATAATTATTGCGAAAAGAGTTTTCGGGTCGATTTTATGTAAATTGCTTGATACCCCAATGAAAAT
>JBDNGV010000397.1:0-15280 GCA_041689125.1 Daejeonella sp. | reverse complement strand
TAGTTAGTTAGATGGTTAGATTGTTAGCTGTCCCAAAGGGATGCATTAGCATTATCGGTTTTCTGTAAATTCTACTAGATGTCAAATGAAATATAATTTTCATTCTCAATTGTCAAGTATCAAATATCAATTATTTGAAATTACCACTTCAATAGTCCGGTTACTGGTTAATTTTGCAAGATTGTCATCGCGATCCGCCCTTCGCGGTGAGGGATCTGTTGAAATCAGCACAATGCGGGCAGGTAATGTTTGACTAATTACTAAATTATCACATCAGTAATTCAAAGGCTTGGCTTTGAATTCTTGTTTCTTGAGACCAATCTCACCTCTCAGTACTAACATCTCAATACTCAATACTCAATACTCACATCTCACATCTCACATCTCTACTAAAGCTCTTTCCTTAATCGTGCTACAGGAATATTCATCGCTTCGCGGTATTTTGCAACAGTTCGCCTCGCAATATTGTATCCCTTTTCTTTAAGAATTTCAGTCAGTTTTTCATCTGCTAGCGGACGGTGTTTATCTTCATTTCCGATACATTCTTCAAGTATCTTTTTAACTTCCTTGTTTGAAACTTCTTCTCCGCTATTCATTTGAATAGCTTCAGAAAAGAATGATTTTAAAAGAAAGGTTCCGAATTCAGTCTGTACATATTTTGAATTGGCCACACGCGAAACAGTTGAAATATCCATACTAATACGGTCGGCAATATCCTTTAAGATCATTGGCCTTAAATTCTTATCGTCACCGGTAAGGAAATACTCGTACTGATAATCCATTATTGCTTTCATTGTTTTTAGCAGCGTTTGTTGCCTTTGTTTGATTGCATCAATAAACCATTTTGCTGAATCCAGTTTTTGTTTTACGAATTGGACAGCTTCCTTTAGTTTTTTGTCCTTTTGGGCCGTTTTATCATAATGTTCAAACATGTCCTGATAGGAGCGGCTTACCCTTAGTTCGGGTGCATTTTTTGAATTTAAGGTTAGGAATAATATTCCTTCATTATTACTAATATGAAAATCAGGTATAATCTGAAGCTGTTTTGTAGTTACTGCATTCGAATCGCCGGGCTTTGGATTGAGTTTAAGTATTTCATTCACAACTTCCTTAAGCTCTTCGGAGTCCATATTTAATGAACGTTCAAGCTTATCGTAATGTTTTTTTGTAAACTCATCAAGATAATCCTCAACAACCTTAATTGCTTTCTGAATTATTAAACTATGTTCTTTTTTTCTTAGTTGAATCAATAAACACTCTTGTAGGTCTCTTGCTCCAACTCCTGCGGGGTCAAAAGATTGGATTACTTTAAGCATTTCATTTACCTCTTCATCTTCTGCAAAGACGTTTTGAGAAAATGCAAGATCATCTACCAGAGAGGTAATTGGTCTTCGAAGATATCCATCATCATCTAAACTGCCGATTAATTGTTGTCCGATTCTGAAGTCTTTATCAGAAAGTGGGACGAGATCTAACTGAGCCTGCAGACTTTCAAAAAAGGAGTTTTGAACGGCTATAGGAATCTCTTTGCGGTCATCGTCATCATCACCATTCTGCTCATACTTGGAGCCGTAATCATTAATGTTATCATCTTGGAGGTAATCATCCACGTTAAATTCATCTGAACTTTCCTGTGAATCTTCCTGATTGAAGTTGTCATCTTCCGGATCTCGGTCAGGGTATTCTTCAACAGGCTCATTCATGTTCGCCAGACTTAAATCTTCAAGAGCCGGATTATCTTCCAGTTCTTCCTTAATTCGGGTATCCAATGAAACTGTGGGAACCTGCAATAATTTGATGAACTGAATCTGCTGTGGAGATAGTTTTTGAAGAAGTTTTTGTTGAAGATTTTGTCTTAACATAAGATGATTTCTACGGTAAATTTACATAAATATTGATGGATGAAATAACATCCTTGAAATATGTTTGTAATAGCAAAATTTACGAGCATAAATTGTATTTGTTTTTTAACAATAATCTATAAATTTAAGAAAGAACAAACCTCGTAAGAATTATGGCTATAGTAAAAGAATTTAAAGAATTCATCTCAAAAGGAAATGTTGTAGATCTGGCAGTTGGTGTTATTATCGGAGCAGCATTTGGGAAAATTATTACCTCATTGGTGGATGATATTTTGATGCCTCCAATAGGCTATCTGCTTGGTGGAGTTGATTTTGCAGATAAAAAGATACTGCTTATTGCTGCAGATACGGTGAATAAGGTTGAAGAAGTTTCAATCCGTTACGGAAATTTTATGAATACTGTCATACAATTTCTCATTGTTGCCATGTGTATTTTCGCAGTTATAAAGGCCATTAATGTCTTGAAACGTAAGGAAGAGGCAGCTCCGGCGGCTCCAGCCCCTCCAAGTGCTGAAGAAACTCTATTGGCTGAAATCAGGGATTTATTGAAAAGCCAGAATAAATAATCAGTAAGTTCTTTTAATATCTGGGTTGGTTATGATAATATAATCACCCAGATTTGAGAATTTTGCCCAGTCAGGATTATTGAACGTACTGTCTGAGAAAGATGAAATATTTCCAATAGTTAATGAGGGCTTAAGTTTCAATAATTGGGCAACAGTGCCAAGCTTCTCATCGCTGTGAAAGCGACCGACCAGATGTAATATTTTATCCCTCTTATTTTTTTTAGGTATGCGCGTATAGATCAGGCCATGCTACTGTCCCATAGATTTTGAGCTTGGTATATTTCCATACCCGGAACTTTATGACCACCCATAGTCTTTAAAAATTGTCATAATATTTACCTGTGGCAGTATCTATAGGCAATGGGGGAAGCCATTTTCTGGCTAATTTATTCAAGGAATCCAACCCGACTAATCCTTTTCGAGATACAAGGTTTACGTATCGGTTAGGTGTATTTGCAGCAATTACATTTATACCCTGCAGGCGTGAATATTCGACTATAGGTTTATAATCTGTATAGTTATTCCAAGACCTTGCTTCCTTTAAGAAATTCTTTTCCCGAATCAGGTTTTTGAGGTATTCATTCATTACCAGCTGTACATCAGTTTCGAACATTTCCAATGAAAGCGCTTGCCTTTTCCTGTTTTTAAGGTGAAGCATTTTGAAGATTTCTATTTCGAGCTGATGTCCGGTTGGGTCATTATGTTCTTCTCAAAAAAAACAACATCTTTCTTTGAAAGTATTTCGATCGCTTCTTCAATTTTACAAAGCTTTTTTGCTTTGCTATCGTATATTTTATAATTCTCTGGCTTTAACTGTGATAAAGCAGGACTTGTAAAAAAAAACGAATAAAATAAAGCAACAAAATTTCATAAATTTGATCTGTTTCAGACATTATTTAAAGGAAGGTAAGGATATTTTGATTCAATTGTTTGAATTGTGAAAAATCAACCTTATATTTGCACTCCTGTTTTTTAGAGCAGTAATAGATAAATAAGTCATGAAAAGAACATTCCAGCCTTCTCAAAGAAAAAGAAGAAATAAGCACGGATTTAGAGAGCGTATGAGTAGCGCAAACGGAAGAAGAGTATTAGCTTCAAGAAGAGCTAAAGGTAGAAAAAGAATATCTGTGTCTGACGAGCGTCGCCATAAAGCATAATTTTGATTGTGTTTTCGTAGCCTTAAGAATTGCGCAGATCAAAATCTGTTTGTGAATCAGGCTAAATAACAATCAAAATGTATAGTTTTAAAAAGGAAGAACGGTTATGTAATGTAAAGCTTATCGAAAAGCTTTTTACTAGCGGTTCTTCTTTTTTAGTTTATCCCTTCCGCATAGTCTGGCTTACTGAAGTTTCAAACTCCGATATTCCTGTTCAGGTTTTGATCAGTGTTCCGAAAAAGAGATTTAAACGTGCGGTTGACCGAAACCTGATCAAGCGTAGAATACGCGAGGTTTATCGCCTGCATAAATCCGAATATCTTTATCCATTCCTTAATGAGCAATCAATAGTGCTTATATTGGGAATCACGTATATAGGCAATGAAATAGGAGACTATGTTTTTCTTGAGAAAAAGTTTAAAGACGCATTAGTCCGTTTTAAGAAATTATATCCTAGCAGTCATGTTGAAAAGGGTAGTTAAATCGGTATTTTCTACTTTTTTTCTGTTTCTGATCTGGATCTATCAGAATCTGATTTCACCAATACTTGGAAAGTCATGCCGTTTTACTCCAACTTGCTCGCATTATGGGATCGAAGCGATACAAAAGCATGGGCCTTTTAAAGGTGGCTGGTTAACAATAAAACGGATCGGCCGCTGCCATCCCTGGGGAGGGCATGGTCATGATCCTGTTCCGTGATTTTTTTCTTTATGGATAATTTCAAGTTTTGCAGCTATGAATGATCAATTAATTTTACTTCTTGAAACTGCTACCAGCAGCTGTTCGGTAGCCTTAACTGAGAATGGAAAAATCATTGCAGTCAAAGAAGCGAATGAGCAGAATATTCATGCCAGCCACATTACACTTTTTATTCAAGAGTTGATGGTTAATATGGGTAAAAAATATTCTGATTTAAAAGCTGTTGCTGTAAGTAAGGGGCCAGGCTCATATACAGGCCTAAGAATTGGGGTTTCAACAGCCAAAGGGCTTTGCTACGCCTTGGATATTCCCTTATTAGGCATCGATACACTCGAAGCAATGGCATCAGGTCTGCTCTCCAAAAATGATATTCTGGATTCGGATCTACTAATCCCGATGATCGATGCTAGAAGATTGGAGGTTTATACAGCTATTTTTCAGAATGATCTCAAACTATTCGAACCAGTGAATGCAAAGATTGTGGATGCCTTCTCATTCGATCATTTTGAAGGTAGAAATCTTGTATTGTTCGGAGATGGAGCCGAAAAGTTTAGAGATTTATTTTTTGCTAAAAGCAATATCAGGTTCATTGATTTTACCAATTCAGCAGCAGATCTTAATGAAATAGCCTGTAGAAAATATAGGAATAATGAAACTGAAAATGTGGCATATTTTGAGCCTTTTTACTTAAAAGATTTCCTGCTTTTAAAATCTACAAAGAATAATTCTTAATCTTTTTTTCCAACCAAGCCTTTAATAAATTTCCCGATTGGATTTTTTCTAAAACCTAGTATTTTGGTTGCATTAGCTTGATGCTCTAAAATGCTTCCAAATTTTAATCCAAATCCCAAATAAAATCCAACACCGGTATACCCACTCGAGTAGGGTGCTGCGCCATTCCTAATGTTTTTTATTATCTCATAACTTTTAAAGAGCTGATCACTGCCCATATAGAATTCAATATTTGGTGTTTTAATCATATACTGCCCACCAATTTGTAATGAACCGGTAGTATTGTACGCAGCTGTTCCTGTAATGACATGGTTTTTTAAATGGAAATTATTCACCAGAACTAGATCCCCTCCTCCGTAGTATATGGATTTGGAAAGAATAAGGTTTGGTTTATAACTTCCAAATTCCTTGCTAAGCATTAATTCAGCCCTACCATTGATCATACTTACATACGATCTGTTAACTGATTTTGTACTTATTCGGGCATCCAGACTGTCGGCCAATCTTTCATCTGCATCTGAGTTTGATGCATTGTCAATAATGATTTTACCCGTGTCAAAATCATACTCATAAGCTTCTTTGTTCCATTTTATGAAGCCAATGTCCTTCAGATTCCCTAAGATGGACCATCCGTCACGTAATCGATATGAAGCTCCCGCTGTGATTGAGAGTCCTGGATTTTTAAAGTTTGGATTGACCATCCCTCGCTCAAAATTATCAAACTTGAAGCTTGACCTAAGCATTCCTCTCAAGGAAACATCGAACTCATCAATAGATTCATCAATGTTTATTTCAGATTTATCGACTTTTAATGAAGTATAGTTTATTCCGCTCAGTAAACTGAATTTTGCGCCCACCGAAAAGCGCTTGGTATAATTTTGCCGGTATGCAAAACTGAACTGATGGTAGGATTGATTATATCCATTTACATTAAAAAGGTTGTTGAGGTTAGTGGCATTAAATACTTGGTAATCGTCGAAAACGGCAAAAACTTCATTGGTCACCCGTGCTCTTCCATCACTTCGTATCTGCCAGCTAATTCCCATTTCCTTATATTTTTTCACAGCCTTCAACATACGTAGCATAGCGACATAATTATTTGAACTGAAGGCTAGCGTATTCATTCGGTTTTCACCCAGGGTGATGTCGCGGCCATTCAATACGCCGTCATAAATCAGAGATTTGAATGCAGATCCTGCCGGACCGGAGAATGTTGCATTCAGACTAATTGTAGGAATTAGGAAATTGAATGCAAAACGACGACTTGTATCTACCTGATAAGCTCTTTGTGAAGGATTTTCAAAACTATCAAATAGGGTACGGCTATTATATAGAGAATATTGTTGGGAATAGCCGATTCTAACTATACCGAACAATAAAAATAGCATTAAAGATAGTCGGAGTAAAGATATTTTGTTTCGGCTAAAAATCATCTTTTAATTAGTTAATCCAGTACCGTCTACGAATAAATCAGGGTCAGTTGCTGGTATTAAATTTTTATAACCGGTGTAAAAATTAGTGAAAAAATATTCATTATTACTTGTAAGCTGATAAGACAATGCATACAGATCTTTTATTCCATAATTATTACTTCTAAATATCTGACTATAATTACTTTTAATAGAATTTCTTAATAGGTTCTGTGCGTTGTTTAAATATACAACAAATGAAATATTACTTTGGTCTGCTACCAACTGATCAAATTGAATATAAGCCTTTGTTTTATAGATTAAGCGGCCGGAGTTATAATCATTCAAAAAACGTTGAATGCTTGAAGGCGAATTTGAAAGGATTAGCAAATTATCTGTTATGGTAAAGAAAGGCTTTGAATACTTTTTCATCGGATCTCCAAAGTAAAAATAAAATAGATTGTTGTAATTCATTCTTCTCACTGTTGGTGAATAAAACGAACTCATCGGGTCAAGTAAGAATTGAAGTTTGCTGCCATCACTTACTTTTAATATTGCAAGGCTCTCGGAAGTTGAAAGATGCAGTGTGCTCAATTCCTTAGCCCATAGTTTTACCATATCCCGTTCGGGATTTATACCCGTTTCGGCTGTTATGGTCTTTATTTGTTTCTTAAGGGTGTCAAGCTCATTTCTGGCCTCAAATACTTGGTCAAGGTCTTTTTTAAACATCGGATAATCGGAGATGCCATAAGTGATCGAACTTGCTGTATTATAAGGCATTATAAGCTTGATAGTATTTTTAACGGGTTTCTGATGAAGAAATATTGGGATGTATCTGTCTTTTGCTAAAGATATTCTGCTTATGCCATTAAACATCATGACATCAGTTTTGTAATTTAACTCCAGACTTGAATATCCTGTAAAGCTTTCGAAAAGCTCCATATTATCACTTAATTTCCGCTTGAAGAAGGGTTTTAGAAAGCCTACTCTATTATAATTTATAAAAAGTTGTGCCAATGCATTTGCATTTTTGTTGAGTCCGTTATTGATCTCCTTTATAAAAGCCTTACTGATCTTTTCAGTTTTCTTGTCAATACTCTGGCTTAATAGATCAACTGAAAAACTGCCTCTTGCAATTCCATTATCAATTCCTAGAAAAAAAGGACGATTTAACTCAGAATAATTGATTTCTAAAATAGCATTTCCTGACTTTTCTTTCATGTTTAACCTAATATCTGAAAGCTGAGAAAGGGTATTTTGAAGTTCATTGATAGTTAATGACTGCTTTAACTGAATCGACCATAAAAAATGCACGGTGTCTGTTTTAGATGGATGAAAAGACAAAAAGACTTTTTGCCCATCCGTGATATCGGACAGTTCCTTCTTGCTGATCAGAAGTTTTTTTAACCATGCCAATTCCTGTTTATGATATAAACCTATGATTGTATCGAAAACAGTGTATTCTTTAAAGATATCGTACAGGCTTTTGTCATTAGGGTATTGAAAAACTAGGGAGGCATCAGCCGGTATTTCAGAAAGCACCCGGTCATTATTCCGGCTTTTAATGTTAAGGCTAGAAAAGTATAAATATGCAAGAGAAATCACAGTGAGGACTAAAATTGTTGTAATTCCTATTATTTTCTTCATCAATCAGTACTTTTAGCAAATTTATATTTTTATGTCATAGCAGAAGAATTGCGGACATGTTTGTTAAATTAGCAATCTAATCTAACAATATGAACAAACAGGTAATTATTATCGCTTCAGTGTTTGGAATGCTTGCTGTTATTTTAGGGGCTTTCGGTGCTCATGCATTAAAATCATTACTGGATCCAGCCGGATTAGAGGTCTGGAAAACTGCTGTTAGTTATCACTTCTATCATACTCTTGCCCTGCTTTTCGTGGCAACACTTCCTGCAAGCAAAGGCAGGGCGGTAAATATGGCTGCCTGGTTTTTTTCACTCGGGATTTTACTTTTTTCGGGTTCTTTATATCTTATTTCTGCTAAAGAAATACTGAATATCAGTCAGCTTTCAGTTCTTGGACCGGTAACTCCAATTGGTGGTTTATTTTTTATTTTAGGTTGGATCAGCCTGATTTTCGTGGCATTAAAAAGTATTAATGCTTGAGTTTAATGAAACGGAAGGCATTGAAAGGAAAACTCTTTTTATTGAGGTTGTTCTGCCCTTAGCTATTCCCAAAACCTATACCTATCGAGTGCCTTTGGAAATGACCGGAGCTATCTCAATCGGGAAGCGTGTAGTCGTTCAGTTCGGAAGGGCCAAAATTTATACCGCCATCGTTTATCAGGTGTCCGAAACTCCTCCGGCACTTTATGAGGCTAAATATATTATCGATGTGCTCGATGATGAGCCAATTGTGAATGAGTTTCAGTTGAAATTATGGAAGTGGATGTCTGAATATTACCTATGTCATATAGGGGAAGTAATGCAGGCTGCACTTCCATCAGCCCTCAAACTGGCTAGTGAAACTCGTATTATCCTCAATAATTCAACAGAGTTCGATAAGTCTGAATTATCTGATAAAGAGTTCCTAATAATTGATGCTCTGGATATTCAATCAGAACTGAAGGTAAGTGATATCAGTAAGTTACTCGGACAAAAAACAGTATTTCCTATACTCCGAGCTCTTTTAGAAAAGAATATCATCATCATATCCGAGGAAATTTCTGAAAAGTTTAAACCTAGGAAAAAGGCATTTATCAGCCTTCATCCTCAATACAAGGATCCCGAACAACGCAAGGCCTTATTCGAAATTCTTGAAAGGGCACCTAAGCAACTCGAACTTTTGCTGGCTTATTTTAAACTTGAAAAGCAGCAAAAAGAAATTTCCAAACCCGATTTATTGGAAGTCAGCGGAAGTGGAGCAGCTGCCTTGAAGGCTCTGATTGAAAAGGAAGTCTTTCTTCAGGAAGATAAAGTGGTAAGTCGCTTAAGTGCTGAGGAACTTGAAATCCTGCATGATTTTAAGCTCAATTATGCACAGGAAATTGCATTGGGAGAGATCAGAGATCAGTTTAAAGAGAAGGATGTGGTTTTGCTTTATGGTGAAACATCCTCGGGTAAAACACAAATCTATATCCGTCTGATAGAGCAAATGTTGCTTGAAGGCAAGCAAACATTATATCTTTTACCTGAGATTGCCTTAACCACACAGGTTATTGAACGTCTGCGCGAACATTTTGGAGGGCAGGTTGGTATTTATCATTCCCGTTTTAATGATAATGAACGTGCCGAAGTATGGCAGAAAGTATTAAAAGGTGAGTATAAAATGGTTTTAGGTGCGAGATCATCTATTTTTCTACCCTTCAAAGATCTCGGTCTGATTATCGTCGACGAAGAGCATGAATCTTCTTACAAACAATATGACCCGGCACCCCGATACCATGCCAGAGATACAGCAATCTATCTCTCATATCTGCATAAGGCAAAGCTAGTTTTAGGATCTGCAACCCCAAGTCTGGAGAGTTTCTATAATGCCAAAATTAAGAAATATGGATTTGTGACTTTAAAGGGTAGATATGGCGGAGTGAAATCACCATTAATTGAAGTAGTAAGTATAGCTGAGGAAACCAAGCGCAAAACCATGCAATCGCATTTTACCACAGTTTTAATAAATGAGATTAAAGCTGCATTATCGCGTAAGGAACAGGTGATTCTCTTCCAGAATCGTCGTGGATATACACCGCTTTTGCTTTGCACAACTTGTGGGTTTACGCCCAAATGCATCAACTGTGATGTAAGCCTTACCTTTCATAAGAGCAGTGCAAAACTGCATTGTCATTATTGTGGATATAAACAGGATGTTCTAAGTGCCTGTCCTGCCTGTGGATCAACCCGAATAGAACAGAAGGGCTTTGGCACCGAAAAGATAGAAGATGAACTGCAGCGGATCTTTACCGATGCGAAAATTGCCCGTATGGATCTCGATTCAACCCGAACCAGGAACAGTTTTCAGGTCCTGCTCAATGATTTTGAAGAAGGTAAAATTGATATTCTGGTGGGTACCCAAATGGTTGCCAAAGGACTTGATTTTGGGAATGTAAGCACAATCGGGATTATTAGTGCTGATAGTATGTTAAACTATCCTGATTTCCGAGCATTTGAACGGAGCTTTCAGATGCTGGCTCAGGTTTCCGGACGCGCCGGAAGGCGAGCAAAACAGGGGAAGGTTATCATCCAGGCCTACGATACCAGCCATCGGATCATTAGTCAGGTAATTAGAGGTGATTATGAAGAAATGTTCGATACTGAAATCCTCGAGCGAAGAAATTTTCATTATCCACCACTCTACCGCCTTATTCAGTTGAATGTGAAGCACAAGGATCTCTCTAAACTTGTTGTCATTTCAGATTCTCTGGCTAAAGTTTTGAGATCGCAGTTTGGCGACCGCGTGCTGGGACCTGAAGCACCACTAATCAGCCGTATCAGGAACTATTACATTCAGACGATTTTGATCAAAGTTGAGAAAGAGGGAGTATCAGTTCAGAAGATTAAGGAAGCATTACAGCTTATTTTGCGGAACTCCGATTCGCAGCCTGCAAATAAAGGCGTTTATATCCATATTGATGTTGATCCTTATTAAAATAATTCCCTTAAATAATTCTCAATTTTATTTTCAAAAACTGCCTTCATAAGACTATTTTTGAAGAGCAATGGCACATAAATTAGTAGATCGCTACCGCGAAAAGGGAGCCCGTAAAAAGTTGGTTGAACTGCTTAGAGATAAGGGTATTGGGGATGAGAAAGTATTAAAAGCTATCGGAAAAGTTCCTAGGCATTATTTTTTTGACGAAACTTTCTGGACTCAGGCTTATAAAGATATTGCCTTTCCTATTGGCGACGGACAAACAATATCCCAACCATACACCGTGGCCTATCAAACTGAACTTTTACATATCAAACCCGGTGAAAAGGTGCTTGAGATTGGCACCGGTTCAGGGTATCAAACCTGTATACTTTTGGAACTGGGTGCAAAAGTTTATACCATCGAAAGGCAGGAAAATCTGTACAAACGTACCAGTCAGGTTTTGCCGCATATCGGTTATCATGCGGAGTTCTTTTTTGGCGATGGATCAAAGGGGATTGCAGAATATGCCCCGTACGACAAGATTATTGTGACAGCAGGAGCCCCACTGGTACCTGAAATTATGCTAAAACAATTGAAAATTGGAGGAATTCTGGTTATCCCGGTAGGCGATGAGAATTCTCAGAAAATGATAACTGTAATAAGAGTAAATGAAAAAGACTATGAGCGAATCTCTTTGGATACGTTTAGGTTTGTTCCGCTGGTGGGGGAGAAGGCTTGGTAGTTAATTGACAGTTGATAAAATTTACTGACAACTGACAACAGACAACTGCCTACCGTTTCATCGCCCTACTCATCTCCAATTTTGCATCTCGATCCTTGAGTGTTTCGCGCTTATCGTAGATTTTTTTTCCTTGCGCTAATCCGATTTCCAGTTTGGCAAAACCCCGTTCAGAGGTGAAGATTTTTAAAGGGATGATGGTAAAGCCCTTCTCCTCAATTTTTGTCCGTAATTTGGTAATTTCCTTTTTATTCAAAAGTAGCACTCTATCGCGTTTGGCTTCATGGTTATAAAATGAACCATGTGAATATTCAGCGATCTGCATATTCCTCACAAAAAGATTGCCGTCAAAAAAAGTGCAGAAAGCGTCATTGATATCTGCCTTACCCTCACGTATTGATTTTATTTCAGTACCAAGCAGTTTTATCCCGGCTGTATAAGTCTCAAGTATATGATACTCGAAATATGCTCTCTTGTTCTTAATATTTATTCCAGCCGACATAGACGCAAATATCCGAAAGATATTCCATAACCGGAATATTCATATTTAAAGATTATTCAAATATTTTTTTTAAGATTAATAAAATAATATTTTTAGATTAATCTAAATTTGTATTTTTGGGAATCTAAGATGTTAGTTAATGAGGTTGTTTATCTTTTTCGTTCTCCTATTCGGGCATATATTGACTGTAAAAGCACAAACATCTGCTTTAAGTGGATTGATTAGTTCTGGTCTGAAACCTGTTGCCTATGCCTCTATAATGGTTCTTAATACCAAAATTGGTACAAAAAGCGACTCACTGGGTAAATATTCACTACCTAGTCTTGAGCCAGGTAAGTATTTAATAAGTTTTTCGGCGTTGGGTTATAAATCACTTAAAAAGGAGATCATCCTAAAGGAAAATGAAGTACTTAATCTGGATGTTAATTTACAGGAGTCGGGAGCTGCAATGGAAGAATTTGTAGTGACAGGAACTATGAAAGAGGTAAGCCGTTTGGCTAGCCCCGTGCCTGTGGAAGTATACAGTCCTGCCTTTTTTAGGAAGAACCCTACAGCGTCTATATTTGATGCTTTACAGAATGTAAATGGCGTAAGGCCACAATTAAACTGTAATATTTGCAATACAGGTGATATTCATATAAATGGCTTAGAGGGTCCGTATACCATGATTCTCATTGATGGTATGCCTATAGTCAGTGGCCTTTCTTCTGTTTATGGCCTTTCGGGAATACCAAATGCTTTGATTGAGCGGGTAGAGATCGTCAAAGGACCGGCTTCATCACTTTATGGTTCAGAAGCGGTGGGAGGTTTGATCAATATCATTACCAAAAAGCCTCAGAATGCTCCTGCATTTTCAGGGGATGTTTTTTCAACTTCTTGGGGAGAGGTAAACACTGATCTTGGCTTTAAATTCGATGCCGGTAAAAGCGCTGAAGTACTAACGGGCATCAACTACTTTAAATTTGGAAATCCTATCGATAATAACGGGGATCAATTTACTGATGTAACGCAACAGGACAGGATATCAGTATTCCAGAAATGGAATTTTAATAGAAAGCAAAACCGGCAATTCAGTCTGGCGGCAAGATATAATTATGAGGATCGTTGGGGTGGTGACGTAAATTGGGATCCTTCCTTCAGAGGAGGTACTGATCGTTATGGTGAAAGTATTTTTACAAATAGATGGGAACTCTTGGGTAATTATCAGCTTCCCTTAAAAGAAACTGTTATGTTTTCATGGTCTCTGAATGACCATGCTCAGAATTCTGTTTATGGCAGTACCCTTTACAATGCCAGACAAAAGATTGGGTTTGGGCAATTAAGCTGGGATAAAAAGCTAAAGACGCATGATTTATTATTTGGTGCTGCCCTGAGATATACCATGTATGATGATAATACTCCAGCGACAGCACTGTTAAGCGGACTCAATAAGGCAGACAATGTTTGGCTTCCGGGGATCTTTATACAAGATGAAATTGCCCTTGCCGAAAAACATAAACTATTGCTTGGAATGAGATACGACTATAACTCCGTTCACGGAAATATTTTAACTCCGAGATTGGCATATAAATGGGTATTGAATGACAACAATATTCTTCGTTTAAATGCTGGAACCGGTTTCAGGGTTGTAAGTCTGTTTACTGAGGACCATGCCGCACTTACGGGCTCAAGGGAAGTTGTGCTCACCGAACAGCTGAAACCTGAAAGAAGTTATAACGCAAATCTAAACTTTATCAAAAAGATATTTTTTAACAGCGGAAGCTTTATAAGTATCGATGCCTCTGCCTGGTATACCCATTTCGATAACCAGATCATTCCTGATTATTTCAGCAATCCGAACCAGATTATTTATAGTAATTTACAGGGGTATGCAGTCTCACGGGGTTTGAGTGCTAATTTTGATATGAATTTTACGAACGGACTTAAAATTATTGCCGGGACTTCCCTGCTGGAAGTGTTTTCTAAAAATGAAAGCTCCAATAATAAAATCAGGCCATTTCTAAATGAAAAATGGACAGGAACTTGGGGGGTTTCCTATAAATTGGAAAACCTGAATCTTGGACTAGATTATACAGGGAATATTTACGGGCCCATGCTTTTGCCTCGATTAAGCAGTACAGATCCCCGAAGTGGGGTATCTCCGGTATGGAGCCTGCAAAACATACAATTTACCTATACCGGTCTGAAAAAAATTGAACTATACGGCGGTGTAAAAAATTTATTGAATTGGATACCGGGTAGGAATGAACCATTTTTAATTGCACGGAGCAATGATCCTTTTGATAAAGGAGTTCAGACTGATGCTTCCGGAAATGTTGTTACGAGCTCTTCTAACCCTTATGCTTTAACATTCGACCCGGGATATGTTTATGCTCCAAACCAAGGAATTAGGGGATTTATGGGTGTTCGTTTAATCATTAAATAAGATGTCTAGGGTACTGATTATATTCTCCATTTTCCTGATCTGTTCTACTGATTTGATAGCTCAGAATCGCAAATTTGAATTTGAAGAGATCGAAATTTTACAGAAAAAAACACCTAAACCGCTGGTGGTGCTGATCATGACCAGTTGGTGCAAATATTGTCATGCTATGAGTAATACCATGCTAAAGAACGTCAAGGTAGCTGCGTTATTGAATGAGAAATTTTATGCTGTATTTCTTAACGCTGAAGAAAAGAAAGATATATACTTTGCCGGCAGGATTTTTAAGCATAAAGCAGGATTACATGAGCTGGCTAGAGAACTAGGTACAATCAAGAAACAGATCTCTTATCCAACTCTTTCTATCCTTAATAGTAAAAATGAGATTCTCTACCAGAATCAGGGTTACTTATCGCCAAGTAAAATGCTGTATATCCTTGAAAAAATTGAACAGAAGTGATATTTCAACTATTCGTCGCAATAACTAGAAGTATCAGACTGGCTAAAATAAACGAGCATATTAGTGGAATGTTTTTAATTTAATCCAACGTTTTCTTGCTTGACGACGGCGGCAATTATTATCGTAAAACTTTATTCCAGAG
>JBDNGV010000396.1:0-39837 GCA_041689125.1 Daejeonella sp. | reverse complement strand
ATCAAAAATTCGAACAAATGTTTTGATTCTTTAGATACCGGCATATTACGTGTGGTAATTATCTGTTTGTTTTTCTTGTCTAGGTATGGATAGGCATAGAGCCTTACATTTTTACTAAATAAGTCACTGATATAAGCTAAAAGCTCATCTGTGTAATTTTCCCCGTAATTTTCTGAATTAAATATATTTTTCAGATTTGCAATATTCGTTGAAATACCAACACTTTTAGGGCTACAACGCGAAAGGTATTGGGCTAATTTATGATTTCGGGTAAAGTCTGAAACTATCACGTAATTGCCGGTCGCACAAAGCTCCTCAGCACGTTTTGCAAACTTTTCAAGATCCTCATTACTCAGTTCAGATTTATTTTCAAGAAAATTAGTCATTAGAACCTCGATCATGACGATGATGTTCCTGTCACTCACCTTCTGAGTATTCTTAAATTGCTCTACTGCTTTATTAAATAAATCAAAGTTTGGAGTAGATTTCTGACCAAATTTTGTGCGAAGGATCATTACATCCTTTTTGTAAAGCACATCTTTAGATTGACGTGCCTGCCCATTCTTATCAAAAATAGCTGCACCCGAAAAGCCTTTTGATATTAGATATAAATTAACCAATCGATCGTTTGCATTCTTGAATATTGGGCCGCTCAGACTGATCAGATCAATCTCGACAGAGCCAATTGTTAAATTATCTACCAGAGACTCTATCATCGACTGAACATTATCATAATAATAATATGCAGCATAAACTAAGTTGACTCCCAGTATCCCCAATACATTTTGTTGAAGGTTCGAATCACTATCCAGTAGCCTGACGTGAAAAACTATATCATTAGGTTCTCCTCCCGGACTCAGTTGAAACCTAATACCCAACCACCCGTGAGGATCATTGGTTTTATTGAAGTTGAGTGTTGTTACAGTATCTGCAAAAGCAAAAAAAGTTTTCTCAGCATATTTAGGTCCGCATAGACGTTCAGATAGCAGTCCAAACTCATGCCTTATCATTTTATCGAGTCTCGATTCAGAAACGTAACGGCCTGATTCTTCAGCCCCATAAATTGAATTACTAAAGACCATATCATAGGCGGACATAGTCTTTGCAATGGTTCCTGATGCAGCTCCGGCAGTGAAAAAATTTCTGGCTACTTCTTGGCCAGCTCCTATCTCTGCAAAAGTTCCATAAATAGATTCATCCAAATTGATGTTTAAAGCCTTCCGCTTATTCTCTAAAATTTCTCTCCCCATTTGGTAAAATTATGATTTTACAGCTTATACCGCAATTTAAATAGAAAAGGCAGACGAATCCGCCTGCCTTTTGAAACACCAAACTCAACAAATTTAACTGATTCCTATTTCTCGTGACTGGATCTTCGCTTCTTCTTTCTTTGCTACACTGATGTATAAAATACCGTCCTTATAAGCTGGTTTAAATACTTTGTTTGTGTTTGCAAATTTTACAAATGCCATTTTGATATCCTCCTAAATTTTTAAATAGTTATTTCAAACTATTCGACAATGTGTATACCATTTTGCATATTGCACAATAACTAGCTAAAATATAAGACAAACTGTCATTTAAATTAATTTTTTACAGACAAAAAGTCACTATTAATATGGAAGGATTTCATTTTAAGATTCAAATTCCTATACGTTTTGCAGACATAGATGCTCTAGGACATGTAAATAACGCGATTTATCTTACTTATTTTGAGATAGCAAGGTCAGCTTATTGGGCAGAAATTATTGAGTGGGACTGGAAATTATTCGGAATAATAATCAGAAAATCGGTGGTTGATTATCTTAAACCAATAATACTTGCTGACGAGGTATATGCTTATGTAAGAACCTCGAAAATTGGCAATAGTAGTTTCGAACTGGATTACGTTTTGGTTAGGATTGTTAATGGTAGTGAAGAAATATGTACTACTGGACAAACTCTATGCGTTTCATTTGACTATATCTTGCAGAAACCTACTCAAATTCCTGAATTTCAACGTCTAATGATGGAGAATAGCATGAAATCTAACCTTATTTAATACTGGCGAACAATTCACTTCAGCAAACTCAGAATATTTTGCCTGGATTCAATATCCCATTTGGATCAAATACTGATTTTATGCCACGCATCAGGTTTAGGTGAGTTTTTGAGTACTTAATATCCATAAACTCACGCTGTACCGAACCAATACCATGCTCTCCGGATATGGTACCTCCAAGAGAAACAGTTAATTCAAAAATTTCCCTTATCCCCTCCTTAAGCTTTGTATTCCAGGCATCATCAGACATCTCACCTTTAATAATATTAACATGCACATTTCCATCGCCTGCATGGCCATAACAGATGGACTGAAATCCAAATCTTGTTCCTATTTCCTTTATTCCTTGGATTAATTTAGGAAGCTCTGCCCTTGGCACCACTGTGTCTTCCTCTTTATAAATTGAGTTTGATTTTACAGATAATGGCATGGTGCGCCTCAATCTCCAGATCGCATCCTTTTGAGCCGCAGTATCTGCAAAAAGCACATCTGAACAGGAATTATTCTCAAGTACTTCGTTAATCTTTTCACATTCAGCTAAAAGTACATCCATATCATTACCGTCGACCTCTATCATCAAAAAAGCCTGAGCTTCATCCTTAAGGTCGAACTGAAAATGATCATACTCCATTACCCATTCAACCGCACGTCTCTCCATAAACTCAAGTGTGGAAGGCGTTACTCCTGTACGAAAAATCGCAGATACAGCTTCGCAAGCCTGTTCATTGCTCGGAAAAGAAGCAAGCATGACCAGATTTTGTGTAGGACGTGAAATAAGCTTTAGTACTACTTTGGTTATGATACCAAGTGTACCCTCGGAACCAATCATCAACTGCGTGAGATTATAGCCCGAAGCATATTTAAGGGTATTCGCCCCTGTCCATATTATTTCACCATCAGGAAGTACCACCTCAAGGTTCAATACATATTCTCTAATGGTACCGTACTTTACGACTCTTGGCCCGCCACTGCCATGGGCGATATTGCCGCCAATAAAACAAGAACCTTTACTAGAAGGATCTACCGGATATAACAGTCCCTTTTCAGCTGCAGCATTCATAAAAACTTCGGTAATTACCCCGGGTTCAAGAGTAGCCTGAAGATTTCGCTCATCTATTTCGATGATTTTATCAAACCTTTCCATAGAGATCAAAAGCCCTCCCATGACCGGCAATGCACCTCCACTTAGTCCGGTGCCGGCTCCTCTGGGTGTAACAGGAATCATGTGCCGATTGCATAATTTAAATAGAAGAGAAATTTGCTCTTTACTATCAGGCCTTACAACTACTTCCGGGAAAAAGACTAGATCTTCAGTTTCATCGTGGGCATATTTTTCCAGTTTATCCTGATCCACATAAACGTTATCTGATCCTATTATTTCATAGATCTCAGTCAATATGGAATTACTAATCCGATTAAACGACATATTATCTACTAAACAAAAGTTCTATGTTTGAGTTTTCAATTTCGGCACTCATTGGAGGATGCATTTTACGGATGGAAATACGAATATCCTGAACAGCCAAAAACTCATGCCTGATCCGCTCAAGCATACTGTGTGCTACCGTTTCTATTAGTTTACGAGGCATATTCATTTCTTCAGAAGCGATTTGCAACAACCGCTCATAATTAACTGTATTGGAAATATCATCACCACCAGAACCATATACTTCTAGCTCTGTATCTATATCGAGAATAAATTCTGTCCCAAGGATCTGTTCTTCCGGATAAAATCCATGAAATGAAAAAAAACGAACTCCCTTCAAACTGACTTTTTGTTTGATAATTCCCATTTAGCAAAAATAGTTTAATTTCGGTACACAAATTCATACCTTGTTTAACATTTGATCATATGAAAAGAATTACATTAATTACCGCCATTTTAACTGCAATAGTAAATAGCAGTTTTGCCCAGCAGAGTCCTAATCCAAAAGATACAGAAGCTTGGTCACCCGTACCCAAAATAGTAAGTCCTCAGAAAACTACATTATCTGCACCTGAAGATGCAATTATACTATTCGAAGGAAGTGATATGAATCAATGGCTAACAGCTAAAGATCAATCTCCGGCAAAATGGATAGTTGCTAACGGAAAGTTCACAGTTAAAAAAGGGACGGGAAACATTCAAACCAAAAGATCATTTTTAAATTATCAAATGCATATTGAATGGCTCATTCCTGAAAACATTACAGGCTCGGGTCAGGCAAGAGGAAATAGTGGGATTTTTCTGGGTTCTACGGGAAATGGAGATCAGGGATATGAACTACAAGTCCTAGATTCTTACAATAATATAACCTACAGCAATGGTCAGGCAGGAAGTATTTACAAACAATTTATACCATTAGTGAATGCATCCAAAAAACCAGGAGAATGGCAAGCATATGATATTATTTGGCTGGCCCCGATTTTTAATGAAGATGGTAGTTTAAAATCTGCTGCAAAAGTGAGTGTATTGCATAACGGGATATTGATTCAAAACAACATTGAGCTCAAAGGCGAAACTGTTTATATCGGGTCTCCTTTCTATAAAAACCACGGACCATTACCAATCAAATTGCAGGATCATGGTGATCCAAGTGAACCCATAAGCTTTCGCAATATTTGGATAAGAGAATTATAATTCAATACTCTTAAATTTTTGGCTTGAATATTGAATGATTTAACTCATAAAAAAAAGGTATGAAAAATCATTTACTTCTGGTCTGCTTAAGTGTAGCCCTTTTAGTTTCAAGCGGATGTGCTGTGAATCCGGTAACAGGAAAGAAACAGATCGTTCTGATGTCGGAGAGCCAGGAAATAGCCATGGGTGCAGCTGCTGATCCACAAATCGTTGCTCAGTATGGTTTATATGAGAATAAAGTCTTACAGGATTTTATCACTCAGAAAGGAAATGAAATGGCTGCGGTATCCCATAGGCCTGAACTCAAATATGAATTTAAAATTGTCGATTCAGAAGTGATAAACGCATTTGCTGTCCCTGGTGGATATGTTTATTTCACCAGAGGTATTATGGCTCATTTCAATAATGAAGCTGAATTTGCAGGTGTTTTAGGACATGAAATAGGACATATTACCGCTAGACATTCAGTTTCTCAACAAACCAAATCAATACTTGGACAGGTAGGATTAATTGGCAGCATGATTCTGGTTCCTCAGGTTGCAGAGTTTGCCGAACCCTTATCTCAGGGCTTAGGCTTATTATTCCTGAAATTCGGTCGGGATGCTGAGCGTCAATCAGATGAGCTTGGGGTAGAATACTCATCAAAGATTGGTTATGATGCCAAAGAAATGGCTGGTTTTTTCAATACGCTTGAAAGACAAAAAACAAGAACTGAAAGTACAGAATTGCCGGATTTTTTGTCTACTCACCCTAACCCCGGTTCGAGGAATGCGGCTGTCAGTAAATTATCTGCAGATTGGAAAAAGCAGTTAAACTTGACCAATCCAAAAATTAACAGAGATAGTTATTTAAAAAAGATTGAAGGTTTGATTTATGGGGAAGATCCCAAACAAGGTTATTTGGAAAACAGCATATTTTACCATCCCGAATTAAAATTTCAATTCCAAACACCTCAGGGATGGAACTACCAGAACACCCCGCAAAAGGTGCAGTTAGCACCTAAAGATGGGAAAGCACTGCTGATGATGACACTTGCAAGTGGTAATTCACTTCAGGAAGCAGCTAGTAATGTGGTGCAAAAAAATAACCTTCAGGTTCTCGAATCAAATCAAATCACTGTGAATGGATTGAATGCAATATCAATGATTGCAGATGTGAAAGCAGAACAACAACAACAAGCGTCCACTGTCAGAACTTTATCCTATCTCATCGAATACAATAAAAATATTTACCTCATTCTTGGAGCCAGTTCAATGAATGATTTTAATAATTATTCGCAGTATTTTCTTCAATCAATGAAGAATTTTAAAGAATTAAAAGACGCTTCCAAACTTAATAAACAGCCTGAAAGAATAAGAATTAAAGCAGTTAAACAAAGCGGAACACTCAGACAGGCTCTGAGCAGTTACAACATGCCGGAGAATAAGCAGGAAGAAATCTCCCTGTTAAACGGAATGCAATTGACAGACAAGGTCTTAGCGGGAACTCTTATAAAAATTCTGGGTAAATAAGATAAGTGTAAAAAAAATTCAATATACGAAAAAAGAATTTTTATCTGTGCCTTAAAGGCATATTCTGGTAAACCTGTATTCTAAAACAAACACAGAATCTTTTTTATTCAGTTTAATGCAGCAACTACCTCAATTCATTTGTTAATTAATAAATATTGGTACTATTTAACAGGAGCAAATGATGAATTCTCATTGGAATCGAGAATATTTCATTCCTTTTGTTTAGTAGCTTTCTTTGTACTATCCATTTTGGTTCCCCTGAATCTATTTTTAGGTCTTCAAGTCTCAGCACTACTTTCTGCTATAGCTTTAATTACTCAATCTACACTTTACTACTTATCAAGATTCAGACATCTGACACAAATAAGTCCTTTGCTCTCGATATTCATTATCCATATCATTATCATAATAAACTATTTTTACAATTCCGAAATTCAGGAACCAAGTTTATTATTACTCGTTGCGATTTTTTTTTGGTTATATCACTCTCAAAGCCAAAAGAATACTGGTTTTTTTATAAGCTTTAATTTAGTTGTGGCTATCAGTCTACCTTTGAGCGAATATCTAAACCCCGGATTGGTTGATAAGCTTGAGATGGGGCTTGAGTTTCGTTTCGGGGATATGATTGGTACTTATTTATTAAGTATTCTGACCATTCTGATAGGTTTGAGATACATAAAAAAGAATTACAACATAAGCCAAAGTTTGCTTGAAGCTAAGGCTATTGATCTGGAAAGGATAAATAGTACAAAGAATAAATTATTTACTATAGTTTCTCACGATCTGAGAGCTCCACTGGCTAATGTTAAAGGTTATTTAGAAATACTTTCACTTCTTGATCCCGCAAAAGATAATTGGCAGGAAATACAAAACGATCTAATAGAAATGACCCAAAATACGGATAATATGTTATCCAATATTTTGATGTGGTCTACTTCGCAAATGGATGGAATTACTCCTAATAAAAAGCAGATTGATTTGAGTAATACCCTCATTCCTGTAATCAAAGTTTTTCAATCGATTGCTAATGCCAAACAAATTGCATTAACATTCGATATTGACCCCGAAATAAAGGTCTTGGCTGATGAAAATATGTTACAACTTGTCATTCGTAATATTTTAAGTAATGCGATCAAGTTTACCCCAAATGGAGGGAATATAAAACTAGATGTAGACTCTAATTATCCAAAATATGTAATCAAAATAGCGATAATGGTATAGGAATGTCAGATAAAATTAAAAATTCCATATTCAGTCTAAAAGCAGAATCTTCTTTTGGTACAAAGAACGAAAAAGGTGTTGGATTGGGACTTAATTTAAGTAAAGAATTTAACGACATGCAGGGTGGCAGAATCTGGTTTGAAAGCGCCCTTGGAAAGGGTAGCACCTTTTATATTTCAATTCCGGTGCCTAATTTCAATACTGAAATTCATCCAACAAGCTCGATATTTATTTATAAAAACTCGAGTACCTTTTAAGTAAGCTTGGCAAAAGATAGAAATTTAACATTTTGACCATTTTTTTTTGTAAATTTGTAAAAAAAGCATAAACTATTCTTTTCACACCTGCTCGTTAGTTCGACTGATCTTGATTTCATTACTGTAATTAAACAGAATAATCCTGATCTATTCCTTTGTTGAATTTTCAATGCCTTTCTGGCCGCATACATTTGAACCGGGTAGTATTCATTAAATAATTTACAGACATGGCAAAATCCCAAGCAACCTTCATGAAGAAGCAGCTCGAAAAGAATAGAGCAAAGAAAAAAGAAGATAAAGAACAACGTAAACTTGAACGCAAACAAAATTCAAATGGTGGAAAGCTAGAAGATATGCTTGCTTATGTAGATGAGAATGGTGAACTTTCTTCAACTCCTCCTGAAATCAAACAGCCTGCCAGACCATCAAACCGATAGTACTGTTAACTGAAATAAACAATACATTGAATGAATAATTGGAATGATCAAATTTTAGGGAAATCCGGCAATGTCATCCAGTGTGTAAAATCCTCAATCGAAACTTTGTCCTCGGCAACAATAAACTTATTATAAATTTCACTGTAATAACCAAAGTATATTTGCCCACCATCAAATAGCAACACATCTACTGCCTGCTGAGGCAACTCATTTTTAACTAAAATCCATTCCATACCTTAAAGATATAAACTATTCTTGAAATGGTTTTATGCTAATTTGGGTTGAAAACGACAGAGTTAAAAATTACTCACCGCTGAAAAACAGCATATTACAATCATTTTAGAAAAAATAATTTTCGAAAGTCAAGCTTTAAAAGTAAATTTCTTTATAAAACTTTAAACTAAGCTCATCATAAACTTAAAAACATTTTTAATTGGAATCGCAGGAGGTATCGTAGTCTTCCTAGTAGGATTTTTAATTTACGGAATATTGATGATGGATTATTTTAGCGCCAATATGAGCTCTTACACCGGGCTCATAAAAGAACCTATGGATATCTGGGCTATTGGTTTAGGAAATATTATAGGGGGAATTCTTCTAGCTTATTTACTGAAAACAGCTAAAATTGAATCAGGTGTACAGGGTGCAATCCAAGGTGCATTATTGTTCTTTCTTTTTAGCCGTGGGTCAAACTTCGTATTTTTCGAACAGTACAATTTAATGTCCCTTTCATTGTCTTTATTAGACGCACTTTACATGTCCCTAGTGGGTGCTTTATCAGGTGCTGTGATTGGATGGTTACAAGGCAGAAAATCAAGCAAAAATTAGTAGAAATCTGATCTGCTGAAAAATAAAAAACGGAGAATATCTGATTAATATTCTCAGTTAAAACAGAGGAAAATAATATTCGAGAACCTATTCTTCAGTTTTCAAAATCACGAATGTAGCTTCATCCGAATTTCCCCAAACAAATGGAGCCACAGGTACATTCAGATTCCTTGCACGTTTAATTGAGTTTGCAGAATCAATAATATCATCCGGACTACCTAATACAAAAGTTGCTAAAGGTACCTTTGCAAATCTTGCCTTTACAAATATAAGATCTTAAGGAGCTTGATCTTCCGGGCTTCCCCATACAAAAGGAGCGACTGCAACCATTGATTTCGGCAGGTCATTTGTAAAATATGAGCCTTTATTTCCTGCCCGAGTATTAAAAGATAAAGTCATTAATAATGCTGTGCTAAGTGCGAATATTGTTTTCATGTTTTTGTTTTTTTGTTTGTTTGTTGATCAAATGTACCCCGCTATACAAAGCCAGCATACACCTTTTTGGCAAGAAGGATAAACAATTCGGTGAATACGGGAAAAGTGTCGGTAAAAACATTTCTTTAGGTATATGCTATAATGCAAATGAGAATCGATTTTTGTAGTTTTGAAAAAACCAATTACATGCAAAACCAGGATTCAGAAGCGAGAAACATTAACAAGTCGTCAAAAAAAGATCTTTATGAAGCACCAGACTATTTTCTGGTGGATGAGCTATTGACTGAAGAGCATAAACTTATACGAGATTCCGTAAGGACTTGGGTCAAAAAGGAAGTGAGCCCAATAATTGAAGATTTTGCTCAAAGAGCTGAATTTCCACAACACTTGATTCCGGGGCTTGCCACATTGGGTGCTTTTGGACCAACTATACCAGCGAAATATGGCGGGGCAGGTTTGGATTATATTTCATATGGTCTGATTATGCAGGAAATAGAGCGTGGCGATTCTGGCATCCGTTCAACCGCATCTGTTCAAGGATCTCTGGTGATGTATCCAATTTATGCTTATGGTTCTGAGGAACAAAAAATAAAGTTCCTTCCTAAACTGGCATCGGGCGAATTTCTGGGATGTTTTGGATTAACTGAGCCAGATCATGGTTCAGATCCGGGAAGTATGATCGCCAATATTAAAGATATGGGAGATCATTTCCTACTGAACGGATCAAAAATATGGATTTCCAATTCACCCTATGCAGACATTGCAGTAGTTTGGGCTAAAGATGAAGAAGGAGTGATTAGAGGATTGATTGTTGAAAAAGGAATGGAAGGCTTTTCTGCCCCTGAAATCCATGGGAAATGGAGCCTTAGAGCTTCTTCTACAGGAGAATTGGTTTTTAATAATGTAAAGATCCCTAAGGAAAACATACTACCGAATGTAAAGGGAATCAAAGGTCCACTGGGTTGTTTAAACCAAGCCCGCTATGGCATTGCTTGGGGTGCAATGGGTGCCGCTATGGACTGTTACGATACTGCATTGCGTTATTCCAAGGAAAGAATGCAATTCGGAAGGCCGATAGGTGGATTTCAGCTCCAGCAAAAGAAACTTGCCGAAATGATTACAGAGATTACCAAAGGGCAGCTCCTAGTTTGGCGTCTTGGTGAACTTAAAAATAATGATCGTGCTACACCAGCCCAAATTTCTATGGCCAAAAGAAACAGTGTTGAAACTGCCATTAATATTGCTCGTGAAGCAAGGCAGATTCTGGGAGGGATGGGAATTACTGGAGAATATCCGGTGATGCGACATATGATGAATCTGGAATCGGTTGTAACCTATGAAGGCACCCACGACATTCATTTATTGATAACGGGGATGGATATTACCGGCCTGAATGCATTTCAATAATGCCTTGTACCCTAGGTTCAAAAACATATAAAATTAAAGTATAACACTAGGAGTATATAGATATAACCCGGTCTCTTAAGTTATACCCGGAAGCCATTACTTCACCGTAAGCACCTGCAGTTCTTATTGCGATAATTTCTCCCCGCTTTGATTCGGGTAACTCAACTTCCTTACCAAAGCAATCTGTACTTTCGCAAATCGGACCAACAACATCATAGGAAATTATGGGGTTTGCAGCATTTGCACTAATATTTTCAATCTTATGATATGCCTGATAAAGTGCCGGGCGCATCAATTCGGTCATTCCGGCATCCAGAACGAGAAAATTCTTCTTTAAACCATTTTTTACATAGAGTATGCGGCTGATCAAACTTCCGCATTGTGCTACTAATGCTCTACCCAATTCAAAATGAACCTCCTGACCTTTCCTCCGTTCAAGAAATTTGTCATAAATGGCAAAAAAACTCATAAAATCATTGACTGCATTCTCATCAGGATGATGATAGTCCACACCCAAACCACCGCCAACATTCAGAACCTTAAGATCATACCCATGTTCCAAAAACCAGATATTAAGTTCATTAACCTTCAGACAAAGACTTTTAAAAACATCCAGATTGGTAATCTGAGATCCAACGTGGAAATGAATTCCAATCAATTCAAGATTAGAACACCTTTTAAGTTCTGCAATACAAGCTGGTAATTCCCATTGATTCACACCAAACTTATTCTCCTCAAGGCCGGTAGTGATATATTGATGCGTATGGGCATCCACATTCGGATTGATGCGAATGGCCACTCTGGCCATTTTATCTTGTTTAAAAGCAAGCTCATTGATTACTCCAAGTTCCTGAACCGACTCAATATTGAAACAATAAATATTATTGTTTAAAGCCTCATTGATTTCCTTGTCAGACTTTCCAACACCAGCAAAAACAACCTTTCCCGGATCAAAACCAATTTCTATTGCCTTTTTAACCTCATTTCCACTGACACAATCAGCACCGAAACCTACTTTTTCAATGGCTTTCAAAACCTGCTCATTGAAATTAGCCTTCAATGCATAATGAACATGAAATGCAAACTTTTCTGAAGCGGCTTTACAAGCCATCAGAATCTGATCCAATATTTTCAGATCATAATAATAAAATGGAGTTTCTATATTTTGAAAACGTGCAACTGTATCCTTGTTAAACATATAAATTTTCTAATCCGCCTGAGGCGGATACTAATTCTATTCAAATAAACGATTATGTAATGACCTAAGTGCTTCAACCTTATCCCCATCATTAATAAGAAGGGAGATGTTAAAATGACTTCCACCGTAAGAGATCATCCGGATTGGAATATGTTTAAGGGCGTCAAAAACACGGGCAGCAAAGCCATGTTTATCTGCACCAAAATCACCTACAACACAAACAATTGTTTGATTATAATCCACTTCCACAGTTCCGAAATTATTAAGCTCATTAATTATTTCTGCGAGATTACTGATATCATCAATCGTAACTGATACGGCCACTTCTGAAGTAGTGATCATGTCAATTGGCGTTTTATAACGCTCGAATATCTCAAAAACTCTTCTCAAAAATCCATAGGCAAGAAGCATTCTGCTGGATTGAATTTTTATGGCTGTAATTCCATCTTTGGCAGCAATAGATTTGATTTTGCCTCGCTCACTGTCATTGGTAATCAAGGTTCCGGCAGCTTTCGGTTCCATAGTGTTCAATAAACGAACCGGGACCTTAAATTTTTGAGCAGGGAACACACTTTGTGGGTGGAGGATTTTGGCTCCGAAATATGCAAGTTCAGCAGCTTCATCAAATGATAATCTTGCAATGGGTTTTGTGCCTTTAACTATACGCGGATCATTATTATGCATCCCATCAATATCAGTCCAGATTTGTATTTCTACAGCACGTATGGCAGCACCAATCAATGAAGCAGTATAATCACTTCCTCCCCTTCGTAAATTATCTATTTCACCGAAGGAATTGCGGCAGATATAACCCTGAGTGATGAACAAGTTCGTCTCCTGATCTAATAATGGCCGGATATGTTCACTGATAAAATCAATTACAGGCTCGTTATCCTCATCAATCTTCATAAAAACAAGAGCAGGGATCAACTTTGACTTCACTCCTATCTCTGTCAAATAAAATTGATACAGGGTAGTTGAAATAAGTTCGCCCTGTGCAAGAATAATTTTTTCTTCAATAGCAGTAAAATGCGCATTGGCAAATGAAGAAATTAGATTAAAATGGTAATCGATTAGATTTTTTCCATTTTCCAATCCCTCTTCTGAAGAATAAAGTTCTTTGATAAACAAATCATATTTACCCTTCAATATGGCAGTAAGTTCTGCTGCTTTTGATTTATCTGCTGCCAAATAAGCCTGTGATATTTGCAAAAGGCTGTTTGTAGTACCTGAGACTGCAGAGAGAACAACAATCTGTCTTTCCTCAGTGTTAATAATGTCTAATAATTTTTTAATCCGATCTGGACTGCCAACTGATGTTCCTCCGAACTTTAGTACCTTCATGTAAGCTTGAATTTTAGATTGCAGCAAATGATTTTTATACTTGTGCAATGAGAGGCTAAAATTAGGAAAAAGCATCCTAATTTTCATTATGAACAGAATATAATTTGGCATTCAAGATTCTTTGGAAAAAGAAGACCTTAATGTCTGAATTTAAAATAAAATAATCGATGAAAGAATTAGAAATCTCCGTTTTAAATAAGATTAACCACTGGCTTCAGGGAAGCTATGATGAAGTGACAAAGAAGGAAATCAGCGAATTAATGGAATCTGAATCCTACACCGAGCTAACAGATTCTTTCTATAGAGACCTCGAATTTGGAACCGGAGGACTTCGTGGCACTATGGGCCCAGGTTCTAACCGAATTAATAAATATACAATAGGAACTGCAACGCAGGGTTTAAGTAATTATCTTCTTAAAAAATATTCTGGTGAAAAGATTAGTGTTGCTATTGCCCATGACAGTAGGAACAAATCTGATTATTTCGCCAAAATTACTGCCGATGTATTTTCAGCCAATGGAATACATGTTTATTTTTTCAAAGAACTGAGACCAACTCCGGAGCTATCATTTGCAATCCGGCACCTTGGTTGTCGTAGCGGTGTAATGATTACCGCATCACATAATCCAAAAGAATACAATGGATACAAGGCATATGGTTCAGATGGCGGACAGTTTAAATCACCTGATGATCAAATGGTTATGGATGAAGTTTCGGCCATAAGCGACATAAAAGAAGTCAAATTTGACCGAGTTACTAAAAACATTGAGTACATCGCAGAGGAGATTGACGAACTTTATTTAAAAAAGATTACTGAACTTTCCGTTTCTCAGGAAGCTATTCAAAGGCAACATGATCTCAAAATTGTCTTTTCTCCTATTCATGGTACTGGCATTACTTTGGTTCCTGCTGCATTAAAACGTTTTGGATTTACGAATGTGATAATTGTTGAAGAGCAAGCCGTTCCGGACGGGAATTTTCCTACTGTGATTTATCCAAACCCTGAAGAGAAGGAAGCCTTATCCCTTGCAATTGCTAAAGCCGTAGAAATTGATGCTGATCTTGTGCTTGCAACCGATCCTGATGCTGACCGGGTGGGAATTGCTGTAAAAAATAATGAAGGTGAGTTCATTCTACTAAATGGCAATCAAACAGGGAGTTTATTGATTAACTATCTTTTAAGTGCATGGGAGCAAAAGGGGAAACTTACCGGCAACGAATATATTGTATCCACCATAGTGACAACCAAACTGATAGAAGATATTGCAAAATCAAAAAAAGTAAGTTTCTATGAAACACTTACCGGTTTTAAATGGATTGGAGCTTTGATAACTGAATTGCAGGGAAAGAAAACTTTTATTGTAGGTGGTGAAGAAAGTTATGGCTATTTGGTTGGTGAACTTGTTAGGGATAAAGACGCAGTTATTTCCTGTGCTTTTATTGCAGAAATGGCTGCCTATTACAAAGACGAAGGTAGCAGTCTTTACCAGGCTATGTTAAAAATGTACCAAACGTATGGCTTCTACAAGGAAAAACTGGTTTCAATCACTAAAAAAGGAAAAACAGGTGCTGAGGAAATTAAATCAATGATGGAACGGTTCCGTTCCAATACTCCAGAGAGTCTGGGAGGATCAAAAGTTGTTTGCCTAAAAGATTATGAACTTGGTAAAGAAACAGACCTAATTAGCGGAAGCTCTAAAAAACTGGACCTGCCCAAATCAGATGTCCTACAATTTATCACTGCCGATGGATGTATCGTGTCTGCAAGACCCTCCGGTACAGAACCAAAGATTAAATTTTATTGTAGTGTAAAGACTGCGCTTCCCGACATGAGTGAATTCGGTAAAAAGGACAAGCAACTTGATGAAAAAATAAATCGAATCATAGATGATCTTGCAGTATAGTTTCTGATTGAAATTCACCAAGTAACAAGATCATACACTGCGGCTTTTTTTAAAATACTTTAGAGACAAATTTTCCATTTCAGGGCTTTCTACTGAGTAAACAAAGTATATTTGCAGTATGAAAAAGCTTATGTTTATTGCGCTTGCAGTGATATTTCTCCAGTCCTGTAAAAGTACTTCAGATTCTAAACTTCCCATTTTAGGAAACCGGGAACCGATAGAAAAAACTGTTGACGGCAAAACTGTAGTTGATACTATTTATCAAACCATTCCACCTTTCAGTTATTTGAATCAGGATAGTGTGATGGTGACTGATAAAGATTTTGACGGAAAGATTTATGTTTCCGACTTCTTTTTCACATCCTGTAACACGATATGCCCGATTATGCATCGGAATATGCTTGATGTTTATAAGAAATTCAAAGACAACCCGAAAGTTAAATTTCTATCCCATTCGATAGATATTAAATACGATTTACCTTCCAGATTAAAAACCTATGCTACCAAACTTGGTGTAGAGGGGAATCAATGGGAATTCGTACATGGAAGCCGCGATTCCATCTTCAATATCTCTGCAAAAAGTTATTTAGTTTCGGCATTTGAAGATAGTTCTGACCCTCAGGGTCTGGTACATCAGGGTTGGTTTATATTGGTAGACACTAAAAAGCAATTACGCGGTGCATACGATGGCACAAAAGCGGATCAGGTGAAACAATTGATGGAAGACATGGATAAATTGCTCAGAGAAGAAGCTGCTGATGCGAAATAGGCTGATATATCTTTTTTTATTTCTTTTCAGTACGGTTATCATAATACAATCCTGTCAGAATGAAGACAGTATTAATTATAAGCGTTACTATGTGAATGGCAAAGGGCTTTATGAAAAGAATTGTCAGAACTGTCACGGCACCGATGGAAAAGGATTAGGTACTTTATATCCACCGCTTACAGACAGTACTTACCTAATTCGCAATAAAAACAAAATCGCCTGTATAATCAAAAATGGTCAAAATGAAGAGATCCAGATAAATAATATTTCTTATCAAGGGCAAATGCCAGGGAACAACACGTTGGCAGATATAGATATTGCCCAACTAATTGTTTACATCAGTAATTCATTTGGAAACAAACAGGGTTTTTATGACCAAAATCAGGTTGGAAAAGATTTGACTCTCTGTCAATAATTAAGATTCCCTTTAAGGCAGCCCCTTGCCTTGTGGTTAACAGAACGATTTGTATTTTTGCAATTCATTAAAAAATCATGGCTAAGCGAACAAAAATTAAAGATTTACTGATCAGTATTGATTTCGGGCAAGAGGTAACTGTAATGGGTTGGGTTAAAACCTTCAGAAACAACCAGTTCATTGCCATTAACGATGGTTCAACTATAAAGAACATACAGGCTGTTGTAGATTTTAATTCATTCGATGATAGTCTACTAAAAAGGCTAACTACCGGAGCCGCAGTTTCCCTAACAGGTGAAATTGTGGAATCCTTAGGTAAGGGTCAGCGCATTGAGATCAAAGTTAAAACCCTCCAGATAGTAGGTGACAGCGATGCCGAGAAGTTTCCGCTACAGCCTAAGAAACATAGCCTGGAGTTTTTAAGGGAAATTGCGCATCTCCGATTCCGTACCAATACTTTCAATGCAGTATTTAAAGTTCGGCATGCATTAGCTTATGCAGTACATAAATTTTTCAATGATAAGGGATTTGTATATCTGCACACACCTATCATAACTGCTTCGGATGCTGAAGGTGCAGGAGAAATGTTCAGGGTCTCCACTTTCGATCCGGATCATATTCCACGCAATGAAGACGGTTCTGTAAATTATAAGGAAGATTTCTTTGGAAAAGCAACCAATTTAACAGTTTCAGGACAGTTAGAGGGTGAACTCGCAGCTATGGCCTTCGGGGATATCTATACCTTCGGACCAACTTTCAGAGCCGAAAATTCAAATACTACACGTCACTTGGCAGAATTCTGGATGATAGAGCCTGAAATGGCTTTCTATGATTTGAATGACAACATGGACCTTGCAGAGGAACTGCTTAAATATCTAATCTCTTATGCTTTAGAAAATTGTGAAGATGAACTAGATTTTCTGAACAGCAGATTAGCTGAAGAAGAAAAACAAAAGCCACAAGCAGAACGTTCAGAACTTGACCTATTGGCAAAACTGAAATTCTGCTTGGAAAATAATTTTGAACGGATAACTTATACCGAAGCAATACAAATCCTTAGAAACTCAAAGCCAAATCAAAAGAAGCAATTCAAATACTTGATCGATGATTGGGGTGCCGACCTCCAATCGGAACACGAACGTTTTCTGGTAGAAAAACACTTCAAAAAACCGGTAATCTTAACTGATTATCCGGCAGCTATTAAATCATTCTATATGCGCCTGAATGAACCGGATTCGGAAGGAAGAACAACAGTTAGAGCTATGGATATTCTTTTCCCCGGAATTGGCGAAATCGTTGGTGGCTCACAACGTGAAGAACGTCTTGAAAAGCTTGAAAAAAGAATGGAGGAAATGCATATTCCTTCAGAGGAAATGTCTTGGTACATGGACACCCGCCGATTTGGAACAGCACCACATGCAGGATTCGGCTTAGGTTTCGAACGACTGGTGCTTTTCGTTACCGGCATGACAAACATAAGAGATGTTATACCCTTTCCGAGAACTCCCAAGAATGCGGAGTTTTAGGAATTTTTTGTTTGGATCTGATTGAGAATCCGGGTTAACCTGCTGTTTAATGGGTAAGAATCTGTATTTTTAGGTATGTTAATTAAGATCTATCCTGAAAATCCGAATGAAAAAATAATCCAGCAGGTGGTCGACGTCCTCAAAAAAGGAGGAATAATAATTTATCCGACTGACACCGTGTATGGCATGGGATGCGATATTACAAATTCAAAAGCCATTGAAAAAATTTGTAAAATTAGAGGTATTAAACCTGAAAAAGCCAATTTTTCATTCATTTGTTATGATCTGAGCCATATTTCAGATTTCACCAGACAAATTGATAATGAAACCTACAGGGTAATCAAAAAGGCACTTCCCGGCCCTTTCACTTTTATCTTTAATGCGAACAAAAATGTTCCAAAATTATTGAGTTCAAACAAAAAGACAGTTGGTATAAGAGTCCCTGACAATATCATAGCCAGAACAATTGTAAAGATGCTTGGAAACCCTATTATTTCAACTTCCATACATGATGATGATGAGATTATTGAATATTCAACGGATCCTGAATTGATTCATGAAAAGTATGAAGATATTGTTGACTTGGTTGTTGATGGCGGGTATGGTCATAATGAACCCTCTACGATAGTAGATTGCAGTGAAGGAGGATTTGAAATTAAAAGACAGGGAAAAGGAGATTTGGATCAATTTTTGTAATGGAATAAGCGGAAAGTTTTATTTAAATAAAACGACCTGAAATACACCAGATTGGCCTTTTCTTACCTTATTTAGACAACACCCCTGAAATTTTTCAGTATTTTAGCCCGCATGGCTCAAGCAATAAACTTAAAACCATTTCGTAACTTTTTTCGTTCTGAACAAATTGGCGGTGTCATACTTATTTTCTCTGTTGTTATTTCATTATCAATTGCAAACTCCACTCTTGGTGAAAGTTTTGAGAAACTTCTTGCAGCAGAATTTGGATATAGCAATTTAAATCTGCAATTAGAATATTCATTATCCCAATGGATAAATGATGGCTTGATGGCTATATTCTTTTTACTAATTGGCCTCGAAATTAAGCGTGAAATCATTGAAGGAGAACTCTCAACTCCTAGAAAAGCTGCAATGCCCATTTTTGCTGCATTAGGTGGAATGTTTCTGCCTGCAGGGACTTATTTTTTATTCAATTTAAGCCAGGAAACCATTTCAGGTTGGGGTATCCCTATGGCTACCGACATTGCATTTGCACTTGGTGTATTATCACTACTAGGTAAAAGGGTACCGGCCTCTTTGAAGGTTTTTCTTGCTGCCTTAGCTATTGTAGATGATCTGGGTGCTATTCTTGTTATTGCAATATTTTATACCAATGAATTACATTGGATGCAGTTATTGTACTCTGCCGGTATTATGACTTTACTAATAGCAATGAACTATTTGGGAGTGAAAAAGCTATTTTTCTATATCATACCTGGCATATTTCTATGGTATTTTATCCACCATTCAGGTATTGATGCAACAATAGCAGGCGTTTTATTGGCTTTAACAATAACTTCAAATCCGGTAAAAAGCACTTCTTCCCTCGAAAACTTAGAACATATAATCGTCAAGCCTGTGAATTTTCTGATCATGCCTATATTTGCTCTTACCAATACGAATATCCGATTTGAAAGTGAAATGATCAATGGGCTTACGAGCCCACTTGGCTTAGGTATAATCTTTGGCTTAATCATAGGTAAACCAGTTGGGGTAACACTGTTTTCATGGATAGCGGTTAAATCAGGAATTGCTACTTTGCCATCAAGAGCAAGCTGGAAACATGTTTTCGGATTAGGGCTGCTTGCCGGCATTGGATTTACCATGTCGATTTTCATTGCTTTGCTTTCCTTCAATGATCCAATTTTTAATATTGAGGCAAAATTTTCAATACTTGTGGCATCTATTTTGGCTGGTGTATCAGGATATTTCTTCCTTTTTTCTCTAAACAAAAAGAGAAAAAAACGACTTAGAAAGACTAGATTATCTAGAAAGCAAGTTGCCTTCTTGGTTCAAAGCAATTAACCTGAATATATTCTTGTTATCAACCTAAAAGCATATAACAACTATTGACCTGCAATATATTGTTCCATATTTTCAATAATAAACTTTTGCTCTTCTATAATATGTTTTACCACATCCCCAATTGATATAATCCCAACTAATTTCTCTTCTGAGACAACAGGCAAATGCCTAATGAATTTAGTTGTCATTAATTGCATACAATGATCGATGGAATTTTCGGGTGCTACGAAAATGACACTATCTGACATGATCTCTCTGATCTTGGTCTGCTTCGATGCTTTCCCTTTTAGAATAACTTTACGTGCGTAATCTTTCTCAGAAAATATCCCAATTAGTTTATCGGCTTCTGTTACCAGAAGGGCACTGACATTTTTATCTACCATAATTTCAAGCGCCTGAAAAACACTTGTGTCTGGAGAAATAGAAAAGATAAAATTACCTTTCCTCTCTAAAATTTTGCTGACTGCTCCCATAAAAATTGTTTTTTTGAATGTATAATCCTATATAAAAAGGTAATATTCTAAACGCAATTTAATCGCTCTTTCATGTAAGCTCTGTAAGAGTATTCTTAATTTATGGTGTCAATAGGGCGATTTTAATAAGAAAAATTGAAAAGGATACTGCTCATTTTTTATTAAACATAATAAATTTTTGATAAAGAATAGATTTTAAGATGATAAAATTTCTTTCTTATTAAATATAATGTATATTGCAAATTGACCATAAGTAGATAGATCCATGTTTTAATAAATGATTTGCTAAGCCCAAAATCATAATCAGGAGACCAATAAGATTCAAATTACAATTCAAGTTGTTTTAAATTTTACTGTATGCCGGAATATATTAAAATAAAAAATGGCTTAAATATTCGGCTTACCGGAGAAGCCAATAAACAATTGTCAAAACTTCCATTAGCTGAAGTATTTGCAATAAAACCTTCCGATTTTCCGGGAGTTACTCCAAAATTGCTATTAAGTGAAGGCGACGAAGTTTTAGCAGGAAGCATCCTGTTTTTTGACAAAAACAATGAATCGCTCAAATTCAGTTCTCCTGTTAGTGGAGAAATTATCGAAGTACGTCGTGGTGAAAAGCGAAAAATACTGGAGATAAAAATACTGGCAGATAAAGAAATTAAATATCTTGAAATTGATAAGTCAAATCCTGCTGAATTAAGCAGGGAAGATATCATTCAAGCATTATTAAATTATGGTTTGTGGCCCTTCATACGCCAGCGGCCATTTGGAATTATTGCAAATCCTTCGGAAACACCGAAATCCATCTTTATATCTGCTTTTGACAGCAATCCACTTGCACCTGACATTGATTTTATAATGCAGGGAGTTCATGAAGAAACTTTCCAAACAGGCTTGAATGCCTTAACCAAATTAACAAATGGAAATATTCACTTAAATATAGATGGATCAAAAGAAGCAACATCCATATTTAAGAATTCCAAAGGAGTTATTCTCAACAAATTTTCAGGTCCACATCCAGCCGGAAATATTGGTGTTCAGATCCATCACATTGACCCAGTAAATAAGGGTGAGGTGGTATGGTATGTAAATCCACAGGATGTTCTAATTATTGGAAAACTATTTTCGGATGGCAAATACGATGCCACGAGAATTATTGCCCTGACCGGTTCCCAGGTTTCACATCCTAAATACTATAAAACTGTAATCGGAAGTTCAGTAAAAAATATTCTTAAGGATGGCGGACTAAAAACTGGAGAGAATAGAATCATAAGTGGAAATGTTTTATCGGGCAATCAAATTCAGGAAGATGGATTTTTAGGTTATTTCGATTCACAAATCACTGTTATTCCAGAAGGTAGAGAATCTGAATTTATGGGATGGTTGGCACCAGGACTAGATAAATTCAGTATGTCGCGTAGCTTTTTTTCATGGCTGAATTCCAACAAAAAATACAATTTAAATACCAACCTACATGGTGAAGAACGACCATTTGTAGTAACCGGTCAATATGAAAAGGTATTCCCTATGGATATTTATCCGGTTCAACTATTAAAATCGATATTGATTGAAGATATTGAAATGATGGAGCAACTTGGCATTTATGAAGTGGTGGAAGAAGACTTTGCGCTTTGTGAGTTTGTTTGCACTTCAAAGATTAAATCACAGGAAATAATTAAACGTGGAATTGAAATCATTCAAAAAGAATTGAATTAAAAAAGAAAAAATAGATTAAAAAGATCCTCAAATAGATACTAAACAGATCAAAAATATACATTCCGAAGCTTAATTATACGATAGCTATTAGTTCATAAGAAATAAGTTTGAATCCGATAATTTAGGCAAGAAGCCAAAGATTATCCTAAAATAATTTAACTTGATGCTACTTAGAAAATTATTGGATAAGCTAAAGCCTGACTTTGAGAAAGGCGGAAAACTTGAAAAATTCTACCCGGCCTTCAACGCATTTGAGACCTTCCTTTTTGTTCCGGATCATACAACAGCTTCAAAAGGAGCTCATGTAAGAGATGCAATTGATCTGAAACGCACCATGGTATTGGTTATTTTATCATTGGTACCCTGCCTTCTTTTCGGCATGTGGAACGTAGGTTTTCAGCATCACTTGGCCTTTGGAATTTCAGATGCCTCATTCATGGATAATTTTGGTTTTGGTGCTGTAAAAGTGATTCCACTGGTCATTGTTTCATACACCTCGGGCTTAGCAGTAGAGTTCATTTTCGCGATCATCCGTAAACATACCATCAATGAAGGTTTTTTGGTTTCCGGAATGCTAATCCCGCTGGTGATGCCGGTTGACGTTCCTTTGTGGATGGTTGCAGTATCCACAGTTTTTGCAGTAATTATTGGGAAAGAAGTTTTTGGTGGCACCGGAATGAATATCCTGAATCCGGCATTGACCGCACGGGCATTCCTCTTTTTTGCTTATCCTACCAAAATTTCAGGAAATGAAGTATGGATAAATACGGATTCAGAAAAAGGGAAAGAAGTAGTTGACGGTTTTAGTGGAGCTACACCACTAGGCGATGCCGCTGCTGGATTGGCCGATAAAATTCCGGGAATATGGGATTCTTTCATCGGTATTATCCCGGGTTCTGTTGGTGAAACATCTACACTCGCATGTCTGATAGGGGCAGCATTACTTTTATTTACTGGAATAGGGAGTTGGAGAATTATGTTATCTGTATTTGTTGGTGGGTTTTTAATGGCTCTAGTTTTTAATTTCTTCGGGCTTAATACGCTTATGCAAATTAATCCCGTTCATCACCTGGTTTTAGGGGGCTTCGCCTTTGGGGCTATTTTCATGGCTACCGATCCGGTTAGCGGGGCTCAAACCAATACCGGCAAATACATTTATGGATTCCTGATTGGATTATTTGCTATCATGTTCAGGGTATTTAATCCTGCCTACCCCGAAGGAATGATGTTATCCATTTTATTTATGAATGTTATGGCACCACTTATTGACCATTATATAGTGGCTGCAAATATTAAAAGAAGGTTAGAAAGATCCATAATTAAGCAAAATGCATAAAGACAGCAATAAAGCTACTTTTCTGTTTTCATCTGTTATGGTGATAGTTATTGCCATCATGTTGTCTGTAGCGGCTATCGTTCTGGGGCCTTATCAGGCACGCAATACCCGGATTGAAAAAATGGAAAATATTTTAAGCAGTGTCGGAATTAACAGTACTTCTGATGATGCAGAGAAAAGTTTCTCAAAGTTCATCACCGGGCAAATTGTATTGAACACTAAAGGAGAACCTGTAACGGGAGGAACTGCCGCATTTGATATTGATTTGAAAAAGGAACTGGACAAAGCAAAGACTGGTAATCAAGATAAAGAGCTATTCCCATTGTTTGTGTGTGAGAAAGAAAACAAAACCTTTTATATCATTCCGGTAAGAGGAAAAGGATTATGGGGGCCAATATGGGGTTTTATTGCCTTGGAAGAGGATATGAACACTGTGAATGGTGTAAGTTTTGGCCATAAAAGTGAAACACCGGGTCTTGGTGCTGAAATTGAGACCGGAAGATTCCAAGAGAAATTTAAAGGAAAAAAAATCCTGGATAATGAAGGGAACTTTGTATCTGTAAAAGTAATTAAGGGAAGTACAGGTTCAACAAATCCGCATGGTGTTGATGCTGTTTCAGGTGCAACGATAACCAGTGATGGGGTTTCAGAAATGCTTCAAAGAACCTTGAGCAATTATATCCCCTATTTCAAAAGGATAAATACTCGAACATCAGAATATAGAACTAAATACCAGAACAATGAGCAATGAAATAAGTACAGCCCCTGAAAAGGTTAAAAGCATAAAAGAGCCTTTATTTTCTCCTAAAAATAAAAGGCTTCTTTATGACCCCTTAAATAACAGCAATCCAATAACTGTACAGGTATTAGGAATTTGTTCAGCCCTTGCAGTTACTGTTAAAATGCAACCCTCCATTGTAATGGCTCTTGCTGTAGTGGTTGTAACTGCATTTTCAAGTCTCATAATTTCAATTATTAGAAATATTATTCCTAACAGGATCCGGATCATTGTGCAGTTAGCCGTAGTTGCGGCCATGGTAATTTTAGTCGATCAGTTTTTAAAGGCCTTTGTTTATGATGTAAGTAAACAGCTTTCAGTATTTGTTGGATTAATCATCACCAATTGCATAGTAATGGGTAGGTTAGAAGCTTTTGCGATGGCAAATAAACCCTGGCCCTCTTTTATTGATGGTATTGGCAATGGTCTTGGCTATGGCGTAATTCTCGTAATCGTATCCATAATCAGAGAATTACTTGGTTCAGGTGAGCTTATGGGTTTTAGAATAATTCCGGAAATAGCTTATGAAATGGGGTATTTTGATAACGGACTAGTAATTATGCCCCCAATGGCACTGATTGTTGTTGGAATAATTATCTGGGTACAACGAAGCAGAAATAAAAAATTAATTGAGGCTAAATAAAAAATTTCATGGAACATGTAAACCTGTTTATTAAAGCTGTTTTTGTAGAGAACATGATCTTTGCCTATTTTCTGGGCATGTGCTCTTATTTGGCAATTTCAAAAACGGTAAAAAGTGCTGTAGGTCTTGGAATGGCTGTTATATTCGTTCTATCTGTTGCAGTTCCAATTTGCTATTTATTGGAGAAATTTGTGCTCAAAGCCGGTGCTTTAGCATGGTTATCAACAGACTTTGCCACTGTTGATCTCAGTTTCCTGAGTTTTATTATGTTCATCGCTACAATTGCTTCAATTGTTCAGTTAGTTGAGATGGTAGTCGAAAAGTTTGCACCTGCCTTGTATGCAAGCCTAGGTATTTTCCTGCCGCTTATTGCAGTAAACTGCTCCATATTAGGTGGAGCCTTATTTATGCAAGAAAGAGAATATGCAACTTTAGGCGAAGCAACAGTTTTTGCTTTTGGCTCGGGTGTAGGATGGTTCTTGGCAATTGTCGCTCTTTCGGCAATTCGTGAAAAACTTCGGTATTCAAATATTCCGGATCCGCTGAGAGGATTAGGGATAACCTTCATTATAACAGGACTTATGGCGATTGGTTTCATGAGCTTTATGGGAATTAAATTATAATTACGATGAACTTGATTATTATATCCCCTGAAACCACAACGATCATTTCCAGTATCGTCGTATTTTTAATGTTCAATTTATTGCTTGTTTATATTATCCTTTTGGCAAAAGAAAAACTGATGCCTACAGGACTAGTAAAAATAACGATCAATGGAGAGGAAGATATTGAAACAGAAGCCGGATCAAGCTTACTAACAACCTTATCCAATAAGAAAATATTCCTGCCTTCAGCATGTGGAGGTGGTGGAACCTGCGCGATGTGCAGGTGTCAGGTATTATCAGGAGGCGGAACAATATTAAGCACAGAAACACCCTATTTCACAAGAAAAGAGCAGCAGGAAAACTGGCGCTTAGGCTGTCAGGTGAAAGTGAAACAGGATATGGAAATTAAAATTCCTGAAGAGATTTTTGGTATAAAAAAATGGGAATGCGAAGTAGTTTCAAATGATAATGTTGCAACATATATTAAAGAACTGGTAGTAAAACTACCGGAAGGTGAATTTCTAAAGTTCCAATCAGGCTGCTATATCCAAATTGATGTTCCAGATTGTGAAATTGATTTTAAAAGAGATCTGTATAAAATTGATGATCGCTTTCAGGATGATTATGACAAATTCAAGATTTGGGATCTTCGCATGAAAAATCCAGAACCAATTTTTCGCGCCTATTCAATGGCCAACCATCCTGCAGAAGGGAACATAATCATGCTCAATATCAGGCTTGCTACTCCTCCATTCGACAGGCAGGCAGGAAAGTTCATGGATTTAAATCCTGGAATATGCTCATCCTTCGTATTTTCACTTAAACCAGGAGATAAGATAACAATTGCAGGTCCTTTTGGTGATTTTCATATTAAGCCAACAAAAAAAGAGATGATATATATCGGAGGAGGTGCAGGAATGGCTCCGCTTCGTTCACATTTATTCCATCTTTTCCATACCAAGAAAGAAAGGGATAGAAAAGTAAGTTTCTGGTATGGCGGCCGGTCATCAAGAGAGATCTTTTATACCGAACATTTCAGAACCATAGAAAAAGAATTTTCAAATTTTCAGTACAATATTGCACTTTCAGAGCCACTTGCAGAAGACAATTGGACAGGTTATACCGGTTTTATACACAATGTACTCTTTGAAAACTATCTCAAAAATCACCCTGCACCTGAAGACCTTGAATATTATATCTGCGGACCGCCAATGATGAATGCAGCGGTATTTAAAATGCTGGATGATTTGGGTGTTCCACCTGAAAGTATTGCATTTGATGATTTTGGAGGATAATAATTGGAATGAAAGTCCTTATCCAAATCATTTTAGGCATCATTGTTTTTTCAGGATGTAAATCCGAAAATAAGAAATTAGTTAAAATCGATGGAGAGGCTCAGGGAACAACTTGGCATATTTCCTATTTATCTGAAGATACAGTTAATTATAAACGAGACATTGATTCTATCTTAAAGGATATTGATCAGTCACTTTCTACTTACCTCACTGGATCAATTATTTCCAAGATCAACAATAATGATTTAAACGCACTTCCTGATCAGTATTTTATTGATGTATTCAACAAATCAATGGAAGTCTCGAATAGAACCGCAGGACTTTTTGATGTAACTGTGGGTCCGCTTGCGAATGCTTGGGGATTTGGTTTTACAAAAAAAACAAGTATAAACAGTACCCGAATTGATAGCATCCTTCAATATGTGAATTATAAAATGCTTAAGCTCGATGGGAATCGAGTCATTAAGGAAAAGAAAGGAATACAGCTTGATTTCAATGCCATTGCACAGGGATATTCGGTGGATGTATTGGCGTCTTACTTTGATAAAAGAGGAATCAAGAATTATCTGGTAGAACTCGGCGGTGAACTTATCGCCAAAGGCAAAAAAAACAAGGAAAAATGGAAAGTTGGTATAGATCAGCCGCTTCAAAGTACCTCATCTGAAAGGAAGCTTGAAGCGATTATAGAGCTAGATAACAGAGCTTTGTGCACCTCCGGAAATTATCGAAAGTTTTATGAAGAGGATGGAAAAAGATATGCGCATATTCTTGATCCACATACCGGATATCCCGTCAGGCAAAATATTTTGAGCGCAAGCGTACTGGCTGATGACGCAATAACTGCAGACGCCTATGCAACTTCCTTTATGGTGATGGGTTTACTGCGATCCAAACAATTCCTGAATGAGAATAAAGACCTGAATCTGGAAGTATATTTCATTTACGATGAGAACGGACTTTGGAAAACCTTTACATCCGAAAGTCTTAAAAACAAGATAAAACACGTTAATTAGGATTTGCACTTTTCTTCCCGACTTGCACCACAAATGCTGCAAGCCCCGGCTTCATTTTGTAATAAAGGGTTATTACTGCTGCAGGTTCCAGAGAATTTACCATTCTTTTTCAATAATATTTTAATGGCAATGCCGGCAAAAGCAATGGCTAAAAGAACAATAGAGAGCAAAATGACCTTCATGCTTAAATTTATGAATAATTATTCAGTGGACGTTATTTTAAATAAAATCCAAGCAGGTAGACAGACTCCTTCAGGGTCGGTTGTTCAAAATAAAATAAACACTTGTGGGTACACGTTAGCCCGCTAATAGGAAGCTTAAAAGTTTAAAAGATAATGCTGCAACATAAATATACTAGCTCCGGCAAGATAACCGATCAGAGCGAGCCAGGAAACATTCTTAAAATACCAGAGGAAATCTATTTTTTCCATACCCATTGCCGCCACGCCCGCTGCAGATCCGATAATAAGACAGCTACCTCCCACACCGGCGCAATAGGCCAGAAAAGTCCAAAAATAATGATTGGTTGGATAAGTCACCATATCATACATACCCATACCGGCAGCAACTAAAGGAACATTATCCACAATAGATGACATGAGGCCTATTGAAATTACAATGAGATCCAGGTTACCAATCTTTGCATCTAACCATTGAGCCAGATACTGTAGCTGATGAGTGGATTCCAAAGCTGAAATAGCAACAAGGATCCCTAGGAAAAAAAGTACACTTGGTACATCGGCCTTTCTTAATGCCTGCATCACTGAGTAGGCATCCTTATCGGCATCATTTTTATTCTTATGTATAAATTCGGTAACAATCCAGAGTATTGCCAGACCAAATAACATTCCCATAAATGGTGGAAGATGGGTAATAGTTTTAAAGAACGGAACAAATACAAGGGCTCCGATCCCTAGGCTCAATACGAGTCCCCTCTCAAAGGTAGTGGTTTTTTCAATATGAGTGCTTTCAACAATATCCGGCTTACTTACTTTTCCCTTCATAGAAAAAGAAAGGATGATAAGTGGAACGATCAAACAAACCAAACTTGGCAAGATTAGATGGAGAATGATACTACCGGAAGTTATCTGGCCTCCAATCCACAACATGGTAGTAGTAACATCCCCGATTGGCGACCATGCACCACCTGCATTAGCGGCCAGCACAACCATACTTACAAAAAACATTCTGGTCTTCTTTTCACTGATCAGCTTTCTCAACAATGAAACCATCACGATAGTAGTAGTCAGGTTATCGAGTACCGCTGAAAGAAAAAAGGTAATGATACTGATGATCCATAGCAATTTTAGCTGATCAGAAGTTTTAATTTTTGCCGTTATTACATCAAATCCGTCATGAGCATCAATCAGTTCAACAATAGTCATTGCCCCCAATAAAAAGAACAAAATCCCCGATATCTGCCCTAAATGTTCATAGAGCTCTGCCGAAACAATTCCTGTATCTGTCGCGCTCATGATATAGACTACCCAGCATAATACTCCGGTGAGTAATGCGCTTGCCGTTTTATTGATCCTTATGGGATGCTCAAAAGCGATCGCAGCGTACCCGATAATAAAAATGGTGATGATTAGTAATTCCATGATATGAATTTCTCTAAAAACTTTTTTTAAAAAATTTATCTTTACAATGTACAGAACTCAATGCTTTTATCAAAAAAGAAAATGTTTTATTATGCAAGAAATTAGACTCTCAAAAAAGACAATTTCTTTTACCATAAATCAAAATTTAATGCAATGGAAAATACTCAACTTATGTAAGAAAATAACTGACCAATGAGGTTTTAGAGCAAACTTTGAGGTTTAAAAAATAATAAACTAATAAAAAAGATATTAGCAAATTTAAGGACGGATTGACCTCATAAATTCAGGAATTCTTTCCATTGCATTTTCTGTGTCCAAAAACTTCACAAAAGCGCTACCTACAATTGCACCACGGGTATATTCAGCCGCTTTATTAAAACTTTTTACGTCAGAAATACCGAATCCTATCATCGTCGGATTTTTAAGATTCATTTTCTTGATCCGCGAAAAGTAAGCATCTGCCTCATTGGAAACTGTCAGGTTTTTACCTGTTGTTGAAGAAGAGGAAAGCAGGTAAATAAATCCATTACTGAGTTCATCAATTTTCCGAATACGTTCATCCGAAGTCTGAGGTGTAACCAGAAAAATATTACTTAGATTATTCTTTAAAAAATTATCCTTATACAGATTTTCATATTCATACATGGGAAGATCAGGCACGATTACCCCATCAACACCAACCGCAGCACATGAATCGCAAAAATTACCAACACCATATTGCATTACCGGATTGACATAACCCATTAATAAAACCGGGATAGATATACGTTTACGCAAATCTTTTAATTGTTCAAATAGAACTTTCAGATTCATGCCATTTTGCAGAGCCTCATGTGAGCTGTTTTGAATCACAGGTCCATCAGCCAATGGATCTGAATAAGGAAATCCAATTTCCATAAAATCAGCACCGGCCTTTTCTACCGCTTCAGCAATATCCAAAGTACTATCCAAACGCGGATATCCTGCAGTAAAGTAAATTGATAAAAGAGGTTCCTTTTTATTTTGAAATAATTTATTAAGTCGGTTCATGAGCATTCTGATATGAAAATACCGGATTATTAATCCGGAAAGACAAGAGGTAATTTTAAATTATAAGTTAAAGTATTTCATGTAGGTATCAAGATCCTTATCCCCGCGGCCTGAAAGACAGATCACAACAGACTCCTTTCCGGTAAATACCATTTTTTCTAAATGTGCCAATGCATGAGCACTTTCGATAGCCGGAATAATTCCTTCAAGTTCAGCACAAAGTCTTCCTGCAATCATTGCCTCTTCATCAGTTGCGCTAACATATTCCCCACGATTTTCTTTAAATAAATGGGCGTGCTGTGGGCCTATCCCAGGATAATCCAGTCCGGCAGAAATTGAATAAGGCTCAACAACCTGTCCATCCTCTGTCTGCATTAAAATCGAGCGACTTCCATGCAATACTCCCTCTCTTCCTAAAGCAGTAGTTGCAGCAGATTCTCCACTATTCACACCTAATCCTGCAGCTTCAACTGCAATTAGTCTAACCTCTTCATCATCCAGAAAATGGTAAAACATACCCATGGCATTACTGCCACCGCCAACACATGCGATTACGATATCCGGATTTTCAGATCCCGTACGCTCCTTCAGCTGAATTTTAGTTTCCTCAGAAATGATGGATTGAAAACGGGATGTCATGTCGGGATAAGGGTGCGGACCAACCACTGAGCCAATAATATAATGCGTATCTACAGGATTGTTAATCCAGTCGCGCATGGCTTCATTCGTAGCGTCCTTAAGCGTTTTACTGCCTGAAGTTGCAGGTACAACTGTTGCACCCATCATCTTCATTCGAGCAACATTCGGTGCTTGCCGGGCGATGTCAACTTCTCCCATATAAACCACACATTCCAGCCCTTTTAAAGCGCAAACTGTTGCGGTTGCTACTCCATGCTGACCGGCTCCGGTTTCAGCAATAATTCTCTTTTTACCAAGTCTTTCAGCAAGCAGGATCTGCCCTACTGTATTATTGATCTTATGTGCCCCGGTATGATTTAAATCTTCCCTTTTCAGATAGATTGTTGTTCCATATTTTGCAGATAAACGTTCGGCATGAAATAATGGCGAAGGTCTGCCAACATAATCTCTTAGAAGCATCTGAAATTCATCCTGAAAACCAGGCTCATAAATAATGTCTAAATATCGCTTACGAAGCTCTTCTACATTCGGGTAAAGCATTTCCGGGATATATGCTCCGCCAAAGTCACCAAAGTAACCTTCATTATTTACACCCCATTTTACCGAACTCTCTATAAATTCTCTGTTCATATGTTTTAATTGTTTCCTTTCAGGATATTTTGTCCGACCTGATTAATTGAAAAGCAGATCTGATACTTTCTACATTCTTGATACCCGGTTCCGTTTCGAACTTGCTGTTTAGATCCAGAGCATATATCTTTTTTGTATTAAAATTAAATAAGTCCTTTACATTTTCAGGACTTAAGCCACCGCTTAGAAAAAACTGTTTTTCTCCTTTATACTGATCAAGAATAGTCCAATTAAATGTAATTCCTGAACCTCCATGTTCAGGAGTTTTAGTGTCAAATAAAAAGTAGTCCACTACATCATTATAAGTCTCAAGGCTTAAAAAATCAAATTCGGGATAAATACCGAAAGCTTTGATCAGTTGAATAGGTCTATTGGGTAGCATTTCATACAACTTTACTCTCAAACGGCTGCAATATTCCGGCGACTCTCCACCATGAAGTTGCACCGCACTTAAACTATAATTAAGCACCTTCTCAATAACATTTTGCTCTGTTTCATCTACAAAAACCCCTGTCAATCTGATTGAAGAAGGTAATGAAGCCAGTACAGTTTTATCCGGATCTGCTATATAACGCTTCGATTTGGAATAAAAAATCAAACCCAAATAATCAGGCTTCAATTCAGCCAGGCTGAGTATATTTTGCGGATCCTTCATTCCGCAAACCTTTAGTTTCATGAGATTAAACGATTAAAACTATTTAAAGCCTTTCCACTATTCAGAGACTCTTCAGCTTCATAAAAACAATCTGAGAATGATTTCTCAGTTTTGATTGTCCGAATGGCTAAGGCCGCATTACAAAGGACTACATTATTCTGCTCTGCACTTCCTTCTCCGTCCAAAACTGCCTTAAATATTTCAGCTGATTCCTGTACCGTACTACCCCCTCCTATTTTAAGCGGATCAATTTTTTCAAAACCCATTTTGGAAATTGAATATATATGCTCCCCTTGCGGAGAAAAAGTTTTAAAATCACAAGTCAATGAAATTTCATCATATCCTTCCAATGCATGTACGATAGTATACCCTGTTTTGGATTTCTGATAGAGATAAGCATATAAGCGGGCAAGTTCGAGACTAAACACTCCAACCATCTGATAGCTGGGCCGGGCAGGGTTAACTAAAGGTCCAAGCATATTAAAGAACGTTTTCACACCAAGTTCTTTTCGGATAGGTGCTACCGTTTTCATTGCCGCATGAAATAGTGGAGCATGCAAAAAGCAAATTCCAGCTTCATCAAGATTCTTTTTCAGCTGATCAATATCATTGCTGAATTTATGGCCCAAATATTCCATTACGTTGGAAGAACCACAACCTGAAGAAACGCCATAATTCCCATGTTTTGATACCTTATAACCGGCGCCGGCAACCACAAAAGAGGCTAAAGTGGAAATATTAAAAGTATCCTTACCATCGCCTCCTGTACCACATAAGTCTATCAAATCATAATCACTCAAATCTGTTTTGAGGCAAAGTTCAAGCATCCCATCCCTAAAGCCTTCAAGTTCTTCAACTGTAATACTACGCATACAATAGGCAGCCATAAATGCTGCCATCTGAGTAGGATTATACTTACCGAGTGTAATGTTCGTGAGTATTTCTTTAGATTCCTCCCGACTGAATGTTTTGTGTTCAAAAAGGTGGTTTAGTATCTTTTTCATAAATGTATAAAGTATTCATATTCCTCTCAGGTGTTAAATTTTACTATTCTTATTTTAAATAGTTGCAAATCCAATAAATATTTTATAAAAAAAGGGTTGCCTTTTGGCAACCCTCAGTAAAATAATTTTCTATAATGAAAATTACGTACCCCTGCAGATTGCCAAATGCTTGTCCATTTGCCACCACCAGATTGTACATAACGTCTTATTGTTCATCTTCACAACAAAGATGAACAAACTTTTCCTTTGCGCCAAAACTTTAGAGTATTTTTAACCTAAAGAATCCGAAATGATTAAAATAAACATTAAACACATACGGTAATGATTTCGCTGTGGTTGGTGTTTTCACCACCCGCTTACAATCATCAAAAAAATTCCTTCCCACACTTGGGGGTTAAAAAACAATAATTATGATTAGATGAAAGCAACCAGACGATCCAGAAGAACATTACAAATAAAGATCTATCTCAGCAGAGCAATTCTCATTCTATTGGGAGCAGGTCTGGCATCATTCGGATTAAAAGGATTTCTGCTTCCTAATCATTTTATAGATGGGGGGATTACAGGAATTTCACTTTTAACTTATCAGCTAACAGGAATACCAGTTTCTGTTTGGATCATTGTATTTAACGCACCATTTATTTTTATGGGTGCAAAACAGATTAGTAAAAGTTTTGCGATTAAAACAAGCCTTGCCATACTTACTCTAGCAGCGATAATCTTTTTTATAGATTTTCCGGTAATTACTGATGATAAATTACTGATATCAATTTTTGGAGGCTTCTTTCTTGGTTCAGGGATTGGTCTTGCTATTAGAGGAGGATGCGTTATTGATGGCACAGAAATCCTTGCCGTATATATTAACAGGAGAAGTATTCTGAGCATGGGGGATATCATTTTGTTAATTAACGTCTTGATCTTCATTGTTGCGGCTTTCATTTTGGACATTGAAACAGCTTTATACTCCATCCTGACTTATTTATCAGCTTCCAAAACCGTTGATTTTATCATACAGGGAATTGAAGAATATACAGGTGTAACTATTATCTCTTCCAAAAGTGCTCAGATACGTGAAGCGATAACGAAAAAATTAGGTCGCGGGGTAACTATTTATAAAGGAGAAAGAGGCCTTGAACATTCCCAATTTAAAAATAAAGACATCGATATCATTTTTACAGTAGTAACCCGGCTGGAAGTCTCCAAATTAAAGGAAGAAATTGAACTAATCGATCGAAAAGCATTTATTGTAATGAGCACCATCAGTGATACCAAAGGTGGGATTATTAAACAAAGACCACTGCATTAAGGTTATAAGACTATTTGAAAGTGGTTTATATTCTCCATGGAATCAGAAACCAGAATCTAAAGTATCCGCCAACATAGTTATCTTGTTAAAATGTTGATGTTTCTATTTCTTTTTAGTCAAATCAATATTAAAGTTAGCGTTTAGAATGAAACCGTTGTTCAGTTGAAACACATTTCTATTGTTTATTTCTCTTCCTAACTGCAATGTTTGATTTAAATAACCCCCTTCAATTCTAATAATTGGGTTAAATCTGTACCCAAATAAAATACCTATTCTATTTTGGTCAAAGATATTTTCATTTACATTTTTACCAAAGCCAATCAAAATTTCATCATATACTGCAAAGTATGGTGTTTTGTCTGTAATTTCATTTCCTTTTAATGGGATTTGAATGCGTAACATATACCTAAATCTATTTAGCAAAGGAAATTCATCTTCTTTTGTCAAATTAGTATTCGAGTATCGGCCTACCCAGCGCTGTTCCAGCATAAAACGATGTGATAAATCAATAATAGAAACTTTATCTGCTATTGTAGCCATTTGAAATAAGCGGTGTTCTGTAAAGTCCTTTCCCATTCCGTTAATAGGTATTTCTCCATAAGGGAATGTTTCTATCCAGGCATAACCAAGTCTTAATTGAACTTTTGGATTGATTTGATAATTCACACCTAAACGCAGTAAACTTTGTTGCCTTTCCGAAATAATTTCATTTCTTCGAAATTGATATTCTGTGTGAAAACCAATTTTTTGAGAAATTTTAAATGTTCCAAAATAATTATACCAACCAATGCTATTTTTTGTATTTGAGCGGCTATTTTGAGCGTATGTATATTGAGAAAATAAAAGTATAACAACAGCAAATAAAATATTTTTCATATTAAAAAAATCATACCTAGACATTAAAACCTAATCTTGAGTCCTGACTTTTGGTGAAAAACCTCTTGATTGGCAGGCCTTAACACATCATTATCGTGAAAATCTAAATACTTTAAATTCTTTAAACCCTTAATTTCTGGAGGCATTTGCTTGAATTGATTGTTATTAAGGAATAGGGATTCAATCTGATTTAATTTATAAATATTCTTAGGTAAAGTTTTTAATCCATCGTTTTCGAGATGAAGTGATCTCAAGTTAGGTAATTCACTTAAAACAGAAATGTTTTTTTGTAATTGGAAGTATTTATCATCATTTAAATATAACTCTTGCAAATTTATTAAATTACTAAAAGTTGACGGTAATGTTTTAAAATCGTTTCCGCTCAAATCAAGAAATTTAAGACTTTTTAGATTGCCAATACCTGATGGTATTTGTTTGAGGTGATCGTTTCTCAAGCTTAGATATTGAAGATTTTGAAATTTAGACCAAATAGAGTCTGAGATTTGCAAGTTTTGATTGCTCAAATTTAGTCTAAAAACATTCTCAGGTTTTTTTAGCGCTTCCTCCAAATTAAAGAATTCTTTATTCAACTGGGCAGAATCTATTTTAGATTGTGCTTTTACACCTTGAGATAGAAAGGTAAAAACCAATAGAAATAATAATGAAGTCTTTATCATTTTTTGTTTTTTATAGTAAATGAAAATTTGCATTAACATTTTAAAAAAGAGGCTACAAATTTAAATTGTAGCCTCTCTAAATTTTAATTATTTGGGCTAAATGGAAGTGCAGATTTGTGAACTATGATACGTAGTTTACCATCTTTCCCTTTTCTGAATACCCAAGTTTTGTCGACCATAACCTCTTTACCGTCTTTACCTGTTACCCAAACATTACCCATGGTTATGGCAACAGAACCATAAATTTGAATACCCTCATTTTTATCTCCTGCATTGTCATACCTTGCTTTTACCCAAGGTGCCAATGCAAAACCTTTGTCGTTGGGATAAGCCGGATCTCCACCTACAAAATAGGATAGTGCTCCTTTTTTATCATTTCTGAATGTTTGATCGCCAAAAGCCAAGGTAGGTTTAAAAAACACCTTTCCATTATCATAATTATAAGCATCTGAAAGCACTTGTTCGGCAAAAGCTTTGTAATCTCCACCTTCCTCTTTTAGCTTTCCGATTTTTACCAAAGCATCGCACCAAGCCTGTTGTGCAGCGTTCACTTCATCATAAGTGATAATGTCTTGTGCTCCTTCTTCAACATAGACTAAGCCTAAATCATTAATTACTTTTTAAACTTTATCGTTAGCCAGTGTGGCTACTTTTTATGCTTCTTCCTTGCCATTATTTGTTACTTCGTTACAAGAGATAGCTAAAAGACCAATTGTGAGTGTTACTAAAATTAGATTTATACTTTTCATTATTAATTTTCTATGAATTATGCCTACTTCATTAAATGGTGTTCGGCTTGTCCAATTATACTTTTTGTATTTAACGTTACCTATTTCAACAACAGGACATGAATGTTATTCAAGTTTGTCACCATTAAACATTAAGGGCTGTTCTCCGTTTGTAATAATTGTTTTTGCGTTCGGAGAGGTAGATAGCTTATTAAATGCTTCAATAGTCTTGAAACGCAATAGCAACGGGGATAATCCTTCAGAAATTATTTTTTGAGCATCTCTAATTCCTTCGGCCTCAATCGTTTTCCGAGTGGCTTCTTGGCGTTCTTTATCTAATGTAAATTGCATTCTTTGCGCATCCTGCTCTGCCTCTAATTTCTCTTCAATTGCCCTGGTTAATCCTACCGGTAGAATAATAGTTTTTAATAAAACAGATTCTACGACAAAGCCTCTATCTGTTAACTGTGCCGTCATTAAATCTTTAATAGATTTCTCTATCACAGACCTCTGCCCAGTATGCATATCTTTTGCAAAAAATTGAGAGGAAACATCAGCAACAGCAGATCTGAATATGGGTAAAATGATAACCTGTTCGTAATTTCGACCAATTGTTTCTACAATTTTAGGACTGTAACTACCAACTAATCGGTATAAAATCGATACTTCCGATTGTACGGTTAATCCCTCCTTAGAAGGCAGTGGTAAGCGAACTTCCATATTGATTGTTCGTGTAGGAAGCTTAATAATGGTTGTAGTAAAAGGGTTGAAAAGTCTAGCACCCTCCATCAAGGGCTTTTCATTTATTTTCCCGAAAGAACGTTTTACACCAACTTCGCCTTGCTTAACGATTGTGCAACTAGCCATTAAAATAGTAGATAATGCTATGCATAGAATTGTTTTAGATTTCATAACTTTTTTTTTAATTAAAACACATTTTTTATACAATACAAACCTAATGATCAGCTATTAGGCCGACATTAAGCTGATATTAGAAATGGATTAGAATTTATACTCCTTTTAATAATAGACTCATCCGAGTGTGCTAAAGATTGTTCTTAGCCAATTTAAGTTCAAAGACAATAAGTTCTTGGCTAAGAATACGCACAATTAATTTTCCTTTATGTAGCTCAATTATTCGCATTGTTAGCGGAAGCCCAACACCATGTCCTTTTGTATTTTTAGAATTTGAGCCTCTATAAAAAGGTTCAAAAATACTATCCAATTTTAATCCTGATATGTCATTAGTCTTATTCTGAAAGGTAATGATTACCTGATTTTCAGATAAAGTCAACTTGATATAAACAGTATGCTCGGGAGAAAATTTAACGCCATTTTCTACCAAGTTTATTAGTGCAGTATAAATTAAGGGTTCATTGGCATAAATTTCTGGCAAATGCTCATCAAGGTCATCTAAGGCAATTAAAATTTCATAATTACTATGTTTTTTTAAAATTTCGCTTCTCACATGCCATAACAATTCCACGATATTTACAAGTGTTACTGTAATGTCGGTATTTTCAGCATGAATGCTTGTGAGGTCTAACAAATTATTAGTTAGACTATTTAACTGATTTACATCTTCCAATACAGATTTAGCCATAAGTCTCAATTCATCAGCATTATCATTTGCTAGTAAGGAAACTTGTATCTGACCAGTAATAGCTGTAAGTGGGGATCGCAATTCATGAGAGGCATGAGAAACGAAAGATCGCTGTACATTAAATGCATTTTGAAGCCTATCTAACATTTCATTAAATCTTAGGGCTAGCTGTGTTAACTCATCTTTATTATTGTTGTGGCTAAGCCTCAAATTTAGGCGAGACGCGTTAATATTATCAATTTTTTTAATCATCTGTTGCATTGGTCTCAGCAAACCTCCGGCAAAAAACCAACCACCTATAGCGCTTAAGATTAATACCAATATCCCTCCAAAACTTAAAAGCAGGGCTAAATTTTTCTGTTTTTCTAATCCATATTTATCTACTGCTGAAGTAATTACAATATAGTTTTGATTTTTATTTGTAAAAACCATTCCATATTTTTCTATTTCATCCTGATGCCAAAAAAGTTCAGTCTCAGTTTTTATAGCTATAATAATAGATTCTTCAATATCAATATTTTCAAAACCGCTCTGGTATATAACTTTATTTCTATTGTTAAGAATAACTATTTCTTCTTTATTTAGAGCAGTCATTTGATTTCTAGCCAATAGTTGTAGCAAATCGGGGCTTACTTCTTCTTTATTGAATAGAACAGTTGCTGCTGTTAATGCTTCTTGTCTTAAGCGTGTTTTGTACTCATTTTGTCGGTGAATTTCACTTAAGAAGTAAATTGTGATGCAAAAGGCTAATAATAAAATGGTAACAATGCTTAAAAAAAGCAAAGTCATTTTGGTTCTAATACTCATTTATGTTTCAGCATATAGCCCATTCCAACTACCGTATGAATCAACTTATTTGAATAACCTTTATCAATTTTATTACGGATGTAATTGATGTAAACCTCTACAAAATTGGTGTGCGTATCAAAATTAATATCCCATACCTTTTCTGCTATCTCTACTTTAGAAAGCACCTTTCCCCTGTTTAACATCAAATATTCTAAAAGACTAAATTCTCTAGCAGTCAATTCAATTTCTTTACCGCACCTTCGAGCAATTTTTTCATTTAGATCTAATTCTAAATCCGAAACTTGAATGATATTTTCTTTTTCTGTAATTTCAGGACAATATTTCATTAAAGATCTTACTCTAACTAACAATTCCATAAAGTCGAAAGGTTTGACCATATAATCATTAGTACCCATTTCAAATCCCGAGAGCTTATCAGATAAACTACCCATTGCAGTGAGCATCAATATTGGAATTCTATCGTTATT
>JBDNGV010000395.1:0-7718 GCA_041689125.1 Daejeonella sp. | reverse complement strand
TTATGCTTTTAATGCACGAACTTACACAGGATTCAGCGCATATTTCCCTCCTTTTGGCAGACCAGAAATCATACATTTATTAAAACGCACCTTATTTGGCGTCAAAGATGCCGATATTAAAAAGCTGAGTGGGAGAATACTTAGTGATGGACTAGATATTTTGCTTACACCTGAACCATTACCATCACCCCCATTAAATAATTACAACGACGCTAATTTTACTGACCCTAATGTTCCTGCTGGCCAAACTTGGGTTAATGCTCCATATGACGGAAATGCAAATAGTCGTAGATATACTTCATTTAAATCATGGTGGATAGGCCGGATGCTAAATCAAAGCACCTCAATCCATGAAAAGATGATTCTGTTTTGGCATAACCACTTTGCCACAGAAACGGTAGATATTGGGGATGCCCGATATGTTTACAAACATCATGTGCTATTAAGAAAATATGCTCTGGGCAATTTTAAAGAGTTTGTAAAAGAAATAACAATCGATCCTGCTATGTTAAGATATCTGAATGGATATCAAAATAATAAAAATTCGGCTGATGAAAATTATGCCCGTGAACTACAGGAACTTTTCACCCTTGGCAAGGGTCCTAAATCAAATTATACTGAGGGAGATGTAAAAGCTGCTGCAAGGGTTCTAACGGGATATACGGTAAATGCAACCAGTATCTCATCTGCATTTGATCCCAACAGGCACGATATAGGTTTAAAGCAGTTTTCTTCCTTTTACAACAATGCAGTTATTACCGGCAAAACAGGTGCAAATGGAGCGGGAGAAACCGACGAACTCATCAATCTAATCTTCTTACAACCTGAAACAGCACTTCATATATGCCGTAAACTGTATCGTTTCTTTGTTTATTATGAAATTGATGCAGCAACAGAAGCGAATGTAATTACACCTATGGCGAACCTGTTCAGGACAAGCAATTATGAAATAAAACCCGTCCTTAAGGCGCTTTTTAGCAGCGAACATTTTTTCGATCCTGTGAACCGAGCCTGTTTGATTAAAAGTCCGATTGATTTATGCACTGGCCTGGTCCGAGAATTCAGCATTATTTTTCCAGAAGCTTCCGACTACATTAATCAGTATTTCATGCACGATTATATTCGTACACAGGCCTCAAACATGCAGCAAAACATAGGCGATCCTCCCGGCGTTTCAGGCTGGTCTGCTTATTACCAGGAACCACAATTCCACGAATTATGGATTAATGCAGATACACTTCCCAGAAGAAGCCAATTTAGTGATGTGATGATTGGCAACGGATATACTAGAAACGGAAAGAAGATCAATATCGATATTCTAGCCTTTGCCAATGCACTATCTAATCCTTCCAACCCTAACACGCTAATCAGCGATAGTCTCGAAATTCTCTATGCAATCGATATCACCCAACAAGTCAGAGATTTCTTAAAAAGTATTTTATTATCCGGACAAGCATCTGATTCCTACTGGACTGACGCTTGGACAACGTATAAAGCAAACACTAGCAATACAGGTAATAGGAATATTGTATTAAATCGACTTTTGGCTATGTTTAAATATCTTATGAACCTCCCTGAATATCAGCTATCATGAAAAGAAGGGATTTTATTCGAAGTACAGCACCCGCCGGAATAGTCTTCCCCGCTTTGATAAATGGCTTTACATTTAAAGCATTTGCTGAATCTCCTCTTGTATCGGCGCTCACTCAAGCACCTACAGAAACGGATCATGTATTGGTAATAATTCAGCTGAATGGGGGTAACGATGGCTTAAACATGGTTATTCCTATGGATCAATACGATAACCTGGCCAATGCGCGTTCAAATATTATCCTTCCAAAAAACAAGATACTTAAGCTAAATGGTACTAGTTTTACGGGTCTTCACCCTTCCATGACCGGACTGCAAACTTTGTTTAATCAGGAAAAACTTCAAATTATTCAATCTGTAGGTTACCCGCAACCAAACTTCTCCCATTTCAGGGCAACAGATATATGGCTTAGCGCTTCTAATTCTAACCAGACTATAAACTCAGGTTGGGCAGGACGTTATCTAGGTGAAGAATACTCAAATTACCCAACTGGATTTCCAAACTCAGTAATGCCTGATCCACTAGCCATCCAGATTGGCTCATTTGTATCTCCTGCGATGCAGGGGCCGGCCGTAAACATGGGCATGGCAATTGCAGATCCAGTAAACTTCTATAACCTAATCAATGGAATTCAGGGAACTGCTCCTAACACTCGAGGAGGCAAAGAACTGACCTATATCCGACAAATTGCTCAGCAAACACAGCAGTATGCCAGTGTAATCAAAGCCGCAGCAGCTAAAGTAACTAAGCAATTTGCAGGATATCCAACCGGAAACAGTTTGGCAGATCAGCTAAAAATTGTTTCTCGTTTAATTGCAGGCGGACTAAAAACAAGGATCTATATGGTTAGTATCGGGGGATTTGATACCCATGCTCAACAGGTAAATGCAAATGCAAAAGAAACCGGCGCTCATGCAAACCTCCTCCAAAAAGTTTCAGAAGGTATAAAAGCATTCATGGATGATCTCGACTTTCTGGGTGCAAAAAAACGGGTTATCGGGATGACTTTCTCCGAATTTGGCAGACGAATTAGATCAAATGGTAGCGTAGGCACAGATCACGGAGCTGCTGCTCCTTTATTTGTATTCGGTCATTATGCACAGAATGATATCATTGGAAAGAGTCCGACTATTCCCATAAGTACAAATACCGGAGATAATGTACCAATGCAATATGATTTCAGATCGATTTATGCATCTATTCTTCAGCAATGGTTCTGTGTTCCCGAAAGTACCCTTGAAAATGTAATGCTCAAAAATTTTCAAAACATTAGTGTTATAAAAAAATCAGCACCATGCATTTCAACTAGTCCTGATGTGATTAATATAAATGCAGGAAAAAATCTGATCAGTAATTACCCTAATCCATTCCAAACTTCAACCATAATATCCTACGAGAGCTTTGGCGGACATACATTGATTCAGGTATTTAATACCGAAGGCAGATTAATAAAGACTTTAGTAGATATTGAAATCGGGGCTGGAAACCATAAGATTACCTTTGAAAATGAAGGATATTTACCAGGTGTTTATTATGCAAGACTTCAGAATAATTCTATCCAGCAAATCAGAACCATGCTGTTGGTGAGGTAAGAAATTAGACTGATAATAATCAAATAAGATTTATCTAAAACTCTGAAGCTTTCTTTGACCTGACAATTGAATATTCAGACTTGCCCTTCTCAACCAATGTAATAGAAAATGACATTATTGGAATAAAAGACATTTTAAGCACCTAGATAAAGCGAAAAAGAATCATAAGAAAACTATGCCACTTTAAGCTAAACATATGAAATTAAAACGCTGAATAGCGAGGCGGAAAATTTTCTGAAATAATAGAATAATAGAATGAACTGTGCGTAATGGAGGTATTCAATTTGAAAATACTTTGGGTAATATTTTACTTAATAGTCAATGCCATAGAACGGATATCCTCCTTAGTGTTAATCACTTTATCTTCATGGAGCTGAAAATGAAACGATTCCAGCTTCTGAAGCAGGTATTGAAGTTTGAGTTTCTCTGAATAACTTAAATTTCCTGTTACCATTTTACCAACATAGCTCATATCATCAAACACTTGGTGTAAAAGCTTTTTACCACTTTCTGTGATTGAAATCCTTTTCGAACGTTTATCAGTTTGGTCATCCCACTGCTTGACAAGACCATTGAAAAGCAAACGACGGATTACTTCAGTTCCTGAAGTTTTTTCTTGTATATTTTTACTAATTAGTTCACTTTTGGAGAGACTGTCGTGGGTTAATAAAATGGCAAGGCAGGTAAAATCTTCCGGACTTTGTATTGGGGTACCCTCCAGAGTCTTCTTGATATAAGATTTTGCATAACGGCTCATGTAAACGAACAAACGACCAATAGAATTATCAATTTGATAAGCTAATTCCTGTGACTCTGCATCCTTATCACCAAAACGAATATCCAATGACGTTAAGGAAGTATCTGAGTGCTCCAGGTGATTAATCAGAAAGCCTGAAAAATCATTTAAGAAAATTTCTTTCCCATCCCTATCCTTCTCGTATTGTTCAACTAGGTTTAACAACTTGTATACTAGTTCGTAAGATTTCATTTTATGGCTGGTTTATTAAAAATAATCGAGTCTAGCCAATTCGCATTAGCTCTTTCCTGCCTTCGGATATATTAAATAAATTTAGCATATGGCAAACGTCCTAAACCCTGAGGTAAAAAATAGGCATCTAATCCTGCAACTGTAACAGTACCCGCAAGTACATGATCAACATACCCATCCTGTGTTAATACTCCTTCATTCAGATTAACGTGCATGATTTCGCCGATAACAATCTTTGTGTTATTCAATGATACATCGATAATTTCACGAAGTTCCAATCCAATTTTAATACTCGATTCTGTCACAAAAGGAGCCTTGAAGGGATCTATATAATATTCTTTAAAACCACATGGTTCAAACTCTGATACTCCGGCAGGAAATCTGGCACTCGTTTGATGCGCTTGTTCAAACCAGTCTGGTAATACATTATTTAGCGTGTATTCTTTGGTTTGCTTAATGTTTTGCAACGAATCGTGGTCATTACTATCGGGTCTGAATACCATACCTAATAATGGAGGATTGGCCCCAATATGAAAAATCGAGTTAAATAATCCCAAATTACTGTGTCCCTCTTTGCTTATAGTCCCCAACATATGCAGCGATTTATAACCCGGTAAACTATTAATAAAAGTAGTGCGGTATCGCTTTTCCATGTCAGAAATATAGCTTTGATTAAAATTCATATTTTACATGGTTTTTAAATTTCCCATTCCTCCATCAATTCCAATTACCTGACCGCTTATCCATCCACTCGCATCAGATAATAAAAATGAAATTGCTGATGCAATATCCTCAGGTTTTCCGATTCTACCCAATGGATGTCTTTTTGCTGAGGCTTCTCGTTTCTCGGGCGTATTAAGTAAATTTTCTGCTAGGGGCGTATCGGTTAATGAAGGAGCAACCACATTGACCCTGATATTTTGAGATGCAAACTCTGCCGCAAGCGAAAGCGCTAGACTTTCAACTCCACCTTTTGCGGCCGCAATACTGGCGTGATAAGGCATACCTGTTTTTGCGGCTACGGAACTAAGCAGCACAATTGAAGATGCACCGGCCTTTCTCAAAGATTTATATGCTGTTTGGATTGTGCGAGCTGCTCCAATTACATTTAATTTGTAATCATTGATAAAATCATCTTCAGTAAAACGGCTGAATGGCTTTAGATTGATACTTCCGACTGCATAAACCAGTCCATGTAAATTTTCAGGGAGCTGTTCAGCAAGCAAATCAAAATTTGATAAGACATCTATCGGAATATGAATCAAGCTTTCGGGCGAATCCTCTGATTTTGTTCTGGAAGCACTGTATACCTGAGCACCTTGAGATGCCAGCATATTTACCAAACACAGTCCAATGCCTGAACTTCCTCCAACAACGAGAATATTTTTATCTTTAAAGTCCATTATCCGATATGTTTTAAAAACTCATTTCTGGTATCGGGTGATAAAAACCGGCCACTATATTCTGCCGTTATTGTTGAACTATTCATGTCACGGATCCCTCTTGAAGAAACGCAATGATGATGGGCATCAATTACCACTGCCACGTCTTCTGTACCTAAAGCTGTTTTGATCTCATTTGCAATCTGTATCGTCAGTCTTTCTTGAACTTGCGGACGCTGTGAATAGTACTGAACTATCCGATTTAATTTAGACAAACCAATTACTGTGCCATTACTCATATAGGCAATGTGCGCTTTTCCTGTTATTGGTACAAAATGATGTTCACAATTGCTGTAAACCGCAATATTCCGCTCCACCAACATCTGGTTATACTTGTAATGATTATCAAACAAGGTAATTGAAGGTTTGCTTGCAGGATTTAATCCGCTAAATATCTCTTTAACATACATTTTTGCTACTCTTTTCGGAGTATCTCTCAGACTGTCATCATTTAAGTCCAAACCAAGAATGTTCATTATATGACTGAAATGCTTTTCGATAAGCTGAATTTTAGTATCATCATCGAGGTCAAATGCGTCTTCACGCATAGGGGTGTCAAGGGAAGCTGAAATATGACTTTCAGCCATTAGATTTAATAAATCCTGTTCCGTAGAATGCAAAACATGATTTCTATTGCTTTTATCCATTGTATAGTTACGTATTAGTTTTTAACAAAAGTAACTACAACATTCTAATAATTACTATTGGATAAGTCGCTTAAGTGTCATATAATATGGGAAGAAAAAGAATAAAAAAAGCCTGAAAAACAGGCTTTAACAAATTCAACTAAACCTAATTAATTCTACGATTTAACTTCCATTTTTACCTATTCATACCTCAAAAATAGAGCCTTCTCCTAGAACAGAATGGATAGTTAGTTTTCCATTCAATCCACTGATTAGATGTTTGATTAGTTGCAAGCCAAAACCATAACCCCTTTCGCCTTCAGTTCCTTTTTCTGAAGAAGCATTCCCATTTAGAATGTCATTTATCTTTTCGGCGCTTAAACCTTCACCTGAATCCTTTACTGTAATTTTTAAATTATTTTTCGAGTGCGAAATGTCCATATCCAATCCTACACTCACATTTCCACCATTAGGGGTGAATTTGATAGCATTTGAAATCAGGTTTCCTGTAATTTGAATCAGTTTATTTTTGGGAAATGGTATTCCCATAGCCCGGGGATTAATATTTACATCAAACTGAATATTTTTTGACTTTGCTTGAGGAATATATAATTTTTCAAGATTCTCGCCAAAGGATTTCATATCCATTTCATTGCTCTTAAAAATAACAGAATTTCCCCTATCTGCGTTTAAAATTTCATCGGCCAATTCAAGAATTGACTTCCCACTTTTATTTATTAAGTTAATATATTCAAGAATCTCCTCAATTTTATTTTCCTCGCCCTGTTCAGTGATTATTACTGTTAGTCTGATGATGCCTCCTAAAGGTCCGCGGATATCATGTAAAACCTTATTTTGGGTTGCTTGGACTTCATTTACTCTGTTTCTTAAGCCCTCAATTGCCTTATTTGCATTCAGACGTTTTACAATTTCGTCAGCAATAATCCTCAATAGTTCTTCCTTCTCAGATGAGAGTATTCTAACATCTCTGTCAAGTACGCACAGTGATCCTATATTTAAACCATCTGAAACAAGCGGAACTCCATAATAATAACGAAGTTAAGGATCGTTTTTTTAATAAAATCTATCCTTGAAACGATCATCTTTTGATAAATCTTCTACTTTAAAAGGTTTCTCATCATATTTTATGGTATACTGACCCAAGGACTCTTGACGTGGCAATTGTTTAATATCGAGACCATAATTGGATAATGTCCATTGTGTATAGGAATCAATCAAATTGACAAGGGATATAGGAGTTCCGGCTATACTGGCGGCCAGCATAGCAAGATCCTTGAATTTATCCTGAAAATTGACATAATCGAGATCGAAATCAGAAAGTTTTAAAACTCTTTCATATTCATTTTCTGGAATTGGAAGATTTAAGTTCATGATAAGTTAAAGCAATCAGGGACAAAGTTAATTTTATAAATTGAAAAGACTTTTATAGAATTTACCTTTCAGGTGTAATTCAATTTT
>JBDNGV010000394.1:0-4364 GCA_041689125.1 Daejeonella sp. | reverse complement strand
CTGTCAGCGTTTAGTTTTGTATAACGATGGAAGTTAATTAAAAAGAAAATTAACGACCAGTTTTGGTTTGGAAAATTAGCTAACGGTATGATTTTAGAAATTAACGGACAAAAAAAATCCTGATCTGAAAAGACCAGGATTGAATATTTTTTTAAAAAGCTAATTATTTTTTAGCAGCAGCTTCAATAGTTGCAAGAACCGCATTGTTTTTAGCTATTTGTCCGGTAGCAGATTCTGCTGAACGGCTTCCGGTTTCAATATTCCGGCCTAATTTCAAAAACTGAACCTCTAAACGTGAAGTGGTTTTATTTTTTCTGTCTTTTCTTTTTAAACGTGTAACACCCATGATTTTTAATTTAATATTTTTAATTGAGGTCAGGAGCGGGTTCGAACCGCTGTAAAAGGTTTTGCAGACCTCTGCCTAGCCACTCGGCCACCCGACCTTATGTATTAAGGAATGCAAAAGTAGCAATTAATTATTGCTACTCAACAAATTTTATGATTTTCTTCTTATTTCTGAGCAAAATATAGATGCAGAAATGGCAACATTTAGAGATTCAGCATTCCCGTAACTCGGAATCGTAACGGGGTAGCTAATCCTGCTTTGCAGTTCACCACTAATTCCATTACCTTCATTACCGAGTAATATTATTCCTTCCTGCCCAAAATCAGTCTGATAAATTGACTTTCCATCAAGTACGGCACCATAAACCGGAAGATTAGTCCGGGTCAAAAAATCACCAAGGTCAGTATAGATAAGATTCACACGCGACAATGAACCCATACTAGCCTGCACAACTTTTGGATTGTATGCTTCAGCAGTATCCGTTGAACATAAAATGGTATTTAAACCAAACCAATCTGCAGAACGAATAATAGTGCCCAGATTGCCCGGATCCTGTATACCATCAAGGGCAATGTGGAATGACCCATTAAGTATTTTTGTGTTTAAATCGCTTTGTTTTGGTATTCTAACTAGTGCAAGTATTGACTGCGGAGAGTTTAATACGCTAATTCTGGATAATTCTGAGCCACTAATTTCATGTGACTTTATATTTCGTGATAAATTGCCCAACTTTGGCATCAAATTTTCTTTGTAATAAACAGAATCAACAACATAATCAGAATTTATAAATTCCTGAATTGATTTTAAGCCTTCGACAATGAAAAGGCCTTGTTCTTTTCGGTTTTTTTTTTGATGTAAAGATTTTATAAAACTTATTTGAGACTTTGAGATCATACTTTATCTGCCGTAGTTCCTTACTTACAAGTATACTGCTTTTGATTATATTAATCTTAGGTGCGTGTAATGCAACGCGATATATCGCAGACGATCAGGCTCTTGTGAAAAAGGTTGAGATAATAGGGGTGGATAAGCAATTTAAAGAAACGGCACTGACCTTTGTTCAAAGTGACATTCGCTCAAACTCACGATTGAATCTGGCTTTATATAATACCTTCAATACAAAGGATGGAAAGTATAGAACAGATAAGGTTAAAGCCATTGGAGAAGCTCCAAACTTGCTTGACAGTTCTCTTGTAGAAATTTCAAGGATTCAGATAGAGAAATTTCTGGCAACTAAAGGATTTTTCAATGCCAAAGTTAAGAGTGAGATAGAAGTTAAAGATAAACATGCAATTATTAAATTTATTGCCGATCAGGGTCCTGAGTTTAAATTCAGAAAAATAGAATATCAAATTGAAGATTCTATAGTGTCTGCGATTTATAAAAAAAATCGTGAGAGTTTCAGCCGAATCCGTGAGGGCAATCGCTTTGATTCAGATTCTCTTGCTTTAGAACGCGAACAGATATACAGGATGATGAAGAAAAACGGCTATTTTGATTATGTTCGCCAGTATGTAAGATTTGATGTGGATAGTAATTTGTCGGATAGTCAGGCAGATATAAAATTATTTCTTAGCAATCCGGAAGGGAAGTCTGCGCACCAAGTTTACACGATTAATAACAGTCAGGTAACCATTCGAACCAGCGAAGGTAAGTTTGAAGGATTAAAGGTAGACACCCTTGAATTAGATTCCCAGTTTCGCTTCATTGATTATTCAGGAAAGTTCAAACCAAAGCCTATTAAGAAGTATATTTTTGTGAACAAGGATGAGATTTACAATATTGAAAATGAGGAACTTACCTATGACCGTCTTTATGATCTGAATGTTTTCAGAAACCTGAAAATTGATTATACTAAAGCTAGTGACAGTACAAATAAGCTTAATCCCAGATATGATATTTCTCCTCTAAAGCGGATGAGTAACAGAATTGAGGGTGAGTATACGTTCAACTCAGGGCGGAACGGATTTAACATTGGTAATACCTATACAAACAGAAATCTTTTTGGAGGAGCTGAGCTACTTGAAGTAAAGGCAAAATATGGTGTTTTGTTTGATGCTACTTCAGACAGAAAAATACTTGATCGTGTTTTCAGTAGAGATTTACAACTCGGTATTAATCTGATCCTGCCGAAGTTACTTGTCCCTTTTAGAATTCCGGATATAGGAAAAAATGGAATGCCCCGTACTACTATTTCCAGCAGTATCCAATCCTTTGATCAAAGGGATGCTTTTAGAAGCAGGGTATTTATTAATTCCATTACTTACGACTGGGTGGAAACCAAATCCAAACTTCATTCATTTACTCCGATTAATATTGAATTTAGAAAAGGGGTGTTAGATCCTGTGTTTAGGGATAGTTTATTGCAACGCGGATTTGGCCTATATGTCAAAACAAACGACCGCCGATTTTTCAACCTAGGTAGTCAATATGCTTTCACTTATAATGCCAATAGGCTGGAAAAATATAATAATTTTCTGTTTTTCAGAGGTACTGTGGATTTAGCGGGTAATTCACTTGGAATTCTTGATAAGCTGGTGAAATTTAAAAAGGACGCTGATGGGTTCAGAACTATTTTTGGTTTACCCTATCAACAATATGTAAAGACTGAAGTGGATTTACGATACTACCGCTATTTTGGTGGTGACAAGCAATTCGTTGCACGCTTGAATCCGGGAATAGGCTTTGCGTTTGGTAATAGTGATCAGCTGACATTTGAAAAAAACTTTTTTGCCGGTGGTTCAAGCGGAGTAAGGGCATGGCAGGCACGTACTTTAGGACCAGGTAACTATAATAGGGCAGTACTTGGTACTGATGGAAAGGCAGATACTTTAAGAGGAAACCTCCGAAATCTGGATCAGTTGGGTGAAATCAAATTGGAAGGAAATCTGGAGTATAGGTTTAAAATTGCTGATAATGTGATGGGAGCCAAGGTAAAAGGGGCTACATTTACCGATTTTGGGAATATTTGGAGGAGAAAGGAAAGCGTTGAAAATCCGGGTGGTGAATTTAAATTCAATCAACTTTTTAACCAGTTGGCAGTTGGTGTTGGAGCCGGCTTGCGTTTTGACCTGAATTATTTCGTTTTCAGACTGGATGCTGGTTTGAAAGTTAAGGATCCTCAATTCATTGGTTCAGACCAATATGTTATAAGATATCTTTTCAATAAAAAGGAATTTAAAGATAATTATGCCAACACACACCGGCCCGATGTTTATCGTTTTATGCAGTATAATTTTGGGATAGGGATGCCTTTTTAGTAATTAGTATTTAGTATTAAGATATTAGATCGAAAGATTCTCTTTCAGATCAGCAAATGCAGTCTTAAGCACCTCATTTTGTTTATCACTTAAAATATGTTCTTCAAGCCATCAAATACCGTATCAAAAAACGTTGAGATTTTTAGCCCATTACTTGTATTGAAGTAAAACATTACTATGAGCAATATCCCAGCAATAATGATAAACTTTCTAAACATCATCGCCAATAAAATAATTAGGGCAGGAACGAGTACCAAAACAAGCCAGCTAATTTTTATGGGTTTAATCATATCAAATTTTCTAATCACATAATATAATTTACCATGATTGCCCGTTTCATTTTCATGCCTAATATATATAAATGTTGATTTGCTTATTGGCTGAGGAACCACTGCAACTCCATTATTAAATTTAAGTTCCTGCTCGAATCCATTTATGCTGAATATGAATGTGCCACTAAGATTTTCAAGCGGCTTTTCATCCTGATCGGCTGCAATAATTGCTAGCTGATTATTCTTATAGAGGTTTTCCTTAACTAGAAAATTTTTGATCGTAATTTCTGTTCCAACTGTTTTATTGGTTTGACAAATTGCTGATTCAAAGCTTAAAATAATTACAAGTGCTGGAAGTACAAGTTTGATAAATCTCATTCAAATGCTCGTTTATTATAAATTAAATATCCTATATGAAACATTAATCCATACTGTTTTTGCTCCTGTGTATAATGATTTAGACTTAAACTAACTGGTCCAATCAAT
>JBDNGV010000393.1:0-3341 GCA_041689125.1 Daejeonella sp. | reverse complement strand
AAATTTTATTTGAATAATTACCCCTGTTAAAACTCCAAGAGTAAGAAAGGGAATACAGGAACAAATTAGAATCTTTAATCCAAGAAGATTTTCACTGATACATAAAAGATATATGAATTTAGACCGAGAAAAAATAAAGCAGGCAACAAAGCAAAGAAACCGTCTTTAATCCTAAGCCTAACTGCTACACCTAAAAACATCAATAAGGCGAGACCTCCTGAGGATATCAATAAAATATCGTTAAATATTAAACCGACTAGTAAACCTAAAGCTCCCAAAATCTCTAAAATTGCAGTAAGTATTCCTAATTTCCTTAATCCAAAGCGTATAAATTCACTTTTCATTTTCGTAGATGTGAAATAAGCTATACCGTATGCTAAAAAAGAGAGACTTGAAAAAAGTACTAAAACATCCAATAAACCCATTAAGCAATTAAATTAGTAGATACGGCAGCAATAAAAAAACATAATAGCAAAAGAAACAATGAGGGTATGCGCTTCTGCCATGGGTTATTAACTTTTAAGTGGAAATACTGTGCACTTAACATCAGGAAAGCCATCAAAAGTGCAGGAATAAGAAGTAGTGAAGGATACCAAATGCCTGCTATTAGCAATGTTGCCAGCACTATTTTAGTTGACCCTACAATCGTTCGTGTCAGATCACTCAGGCCATATTGTTTAAATTCTTTCACAATATTATCGAAACGAAATACCCATATAAAAACTACAGAAATAGCAACAATTAGTTGCGCAATCACAGATAAATTTTCCATTTTAGTTTTTTTAAATTTCCTAATAAATAGCTTTTCATGTTTTGCCAGGTTATTTTTGAGTGATTTCTGGTCTTCACTTTTTGATTATTTTTCGGATTAAAATTTATAATCCATCATCAATGTACCACTAATCGCGACAAACATTTCATCTTCTCCTTGATGGATATGCCAAACCGATTCTTCATTAAGCTTTGCTAATTTAACAAAGTTTTCGTTTAACTCTCTGATGATTTATAGAAGCCAGTGATTTTCTATTTTTACAAATTTCTCTTTTAAATTGATTTTCATAAATCACCAGTTATTTAGTTTGTTTTAGAATCCAATCACCTATTGTCTCCAAAGCAACAGGTGCAAATGTTGTTTCAATATGAGCGTACCCAGTAGGCAGTTGGTTTTCATTTTCTAAGATTTGAAAAATGAACAAAAATTTTCTTCCTGCCAGTAATTCAAGGTTTATATTCCAAGAAAAGTTAATATTCAGGGAAAGAACCAGAAATGGAAGTGTTAAAAAGGCTGCGACAATGAGTAATTTTTTCATGATTTTGATTTTTTTAGGGCACATTTATCCTATTACTAATAAGTTCAGCCAATTAAAAGCTCGTAGTAAGTAGATTGAATTTTAGTTGTTGATGTCGGAAAGCATTTTTTCCGTTGCACTCAATACTTTGTTATAATACGTAAGCACCCACCAGGCAAACACTAGAAAGAATGAAACAACGATTGGAAAAGTGAGCGTCCAGAAGTTAGGTATTTGATCTAGACTTTTTCCTTGAATGGCTGCTATAACAGGTAGAATTATCAGCATAAACAATAACCCTAGCGCCAAATTGATCTTTTGAAGTTTTTGAAATCTGATTTTTTGCCTCACAAAAAGATTTATGATCTCCAAATATGAATTAGAAGCGATATCAGTATTTCTTATTGAGCGCACAGATTTTAGAGAAATAACAGGTAGTATAAATAATAATGCAACAGAAAGCCCTGCCAATACCTGTATAAACTCTTCCTCTATTTTTGAGACATTCATAAGGATATATGAAGCTCCTAGATAACATATGATAGTTCCAATAAATTCTAAATACCGGATTTTGTTCATTTTTGAATTATACTTTTTTTGGGTGATTTTTTCTATCAGGTGAGTAGTAAGTATTTCTTGTTTTTCTACTCTCTTACTCATTTCGCCGCAGGTATTTTTCATTTCTTCCAGTTTCATAATTATCGTTTTTTAGTGATCTGTGATTTTAGTTTTTCTCTGATTCTAGAAATCTTTGTTCCTACATTGCTAGTTGTTATCCCGATTATTGAAGCGATTTCTTGATGACTTTTACCTTCAAGATAGAAGAGGATAATTCCCTTTTCCAATAGATTAAGCATTTGGACATGTTCATAGAGCAACTTTATTCTCTCTTCTTCAGTCTTATCAAAATCGTCTGCAAATTGCATCGTTTCTAATTCGATTGAGGTAGTTTCAATTCTCCTTTTGGATTGCTTTAAATTATAAATAGCTGTATTAAGGGCTAAGCGGTACATCCAAGTGCTCAACTTTGATTGTTCATTGAATGAGTCAAGGGATTTCCAAAGCTGAAAGACGATTTCCTGATAAAGGTCTTCTCTATCTTGAAGACTGCCGGTATAAAGTATCGCTACTTTAAAAATCAATCCCTCATTCTCTTTAATAACTTTAACAAATCGCATTTTTTATCCATCGAAAATCAAACTTCTACTTAGTTAATGTATGAAGTTCCAAAAAAATCACAGGGGGGAGGGGGGGGGGGGGGATATATTTTTTGAAGAAATTTCCTAAGTTATGCTAGGTTTCTGTAATTGCTGGCAACGAGTTTGGTATTGGCGAAGAAGGGGCATTAAAATTTAGTCAATTAACCTCTACATAAAATTACAAAAGAATTCAGAAAGTTCAATTAATCCGTCAGCCCCTTTTTTGCTAACACCATTGTTCGTGTTACACACGCAACTATGCCCTATCTATTAGCAGAGGTTTTTATTTTCTCGAAAGATATAATGTCGCCCTTTTTCCTTGTATACTGACGCTCGAGTTATTTGTCAAAAATTCTATTAAAAACAAGAAATATTTATTCATTGGTCAGTAATTATTTAAGATGGACACTTTGCAAAAAAAATATTACTAGTCTGAAACTGCAGGTTTTTTGTATGCATTGTGGATCAGCAGAATCAGATATCCAAAAACTACTGCTGCCACAATCAGGGCGTTATTGATTATACCTTCTACCGAAAATGATAACTTAATTAAAATGGTCGAAATTACAAACCCTGAGTTTCGGATAATAATATGAAAACTGTCAAAATAGAACAGAGAGAACAGAAGCAGTATTACATCTATGATGATTAAGAGCATAAAAAAATCCTCAAAAAATATGTTATTAATATTTTTGAAAGTGCTTATATGATTCCAATTATCTTGTGTTGATGCAACTATCCAACTCGTAAATGAATATAATGCAAGAATAATTATAACAGGCACCAGAACAGTAGCGATTCTTTTTTTTAATTCTATAAATCTATTAATTCTAATTTGTCCTTCAGCCGTTTT
>JBDNGV010000392.1:0-1172 GCA_041689125.1 Daejeonella sp. | reverse complement strand
AGCAATAATCAGACCCTAAATAGAGAAAAGTATATCTCTTGTCAAGAAAAGTACCACAATGAGATACAAGAAGCAATTATATTTGAATAGCATTTTTATACTTGAGTATTTTATACACTAGATTTTATGAACAGATACCATTTTAAACAATCCCTCCTTGTTGGTTTATCATTAATAATTCTTGCAATTACCATTGCGGCTTTGCAGCCCGACCCGCGCAGTGTTCGTTTAAAGAAAGCATTGGATAGTTTTCAGCTTGAACCCGGCATGCGTATCGATCTGATTGCCGCTGAACCGCTTGTTATCGATCCTGTGGCAATTGCTTTTGATGAAGATCGTCAGATGTATGTTGTGGAAGACCGAGGTTATCCTGATCCTGTGGAAGGTGGCTCTACCACAACCTTAGGTCGTGTAGCTCTTTTAAAAGATACCAATGGTGATGGTATTTATGATAAGCGACATGAATTTGCTACCGGCCTTACTTATCCAAATGGCTTAATGCCATGGAAGGGCGGAGTATTTGTAACCTGTTCACCGGATATTTATTATTTAAAAGATACTGATAATGACGGGATTGCAGATATTAGAAAGGTAGTTCTTACCGGTTTTTTTGCAACTCAAACCGCACAAATCAGGATGAGTCATCCTACCTTGGGTTTAGATGGCTGGGTCTATGTTACAGCCGGATTGAATGGCGGAAACGTAACATCTCCAGAACACCCCAATCGACCTGAGGTATCATTTAAGCAGACTGATGGACGCTTTAATCCCGAGACATTTGAATTTCAGGTTACAGGAGGTAAAAGTCAGTTTGGTCTGACATTTGATGCTTACGGACGGCGATTTGGTTGCTCAAACAGGCACCCAATTATGCATTCGGTCATTGAGCCTTGGTACCTTCGTAGAAATGCTAACCTATTATTTAATGAAACCGTACAAAATGTTTCAAAAGTCGAGGCCGAAGCAACCGTTTATCCGGTAAGTCATTCGGTTACCAGTGCCGATTTTATCCCGAAACTTATCGGTCGTTCGCATGCGGGTACCTTTACTGCGGCAAGTGGTTTAATGGTTTTCAATGGAAGTGGCCTTACACCTGCTCATAAGGGTAATATTTTTATCTGTGAATCAGCCCAGAATCTGATCCAAAGACAGATCGTTCAGCCTGATGGAGT
>JBDNGV010000391.1:0-1712 GCA_041689125.1 Daejeonella sp. | reverse complement strand
CTCTGCCTATTTCACGAGAAATAGCTGAGATTTATGTTTTTAATGAATTTAAAATTCCATGGTTCATTGATTTATTGAATATTAACTTGAATAATGAAAGTTTGGAAGAGGCTAAAAGGAGGATATCGAATTACCTCGAAACATTCAAAAGCGAAGGCAAACGTATTACAGAAAATCCGGATTTTGTAATATAAAATCACCATTTGAACATTTTAGCCGGAACGAGATTTTATAAGACTTAATCCTAATAATTTCAATAATTAGTCAGTTATGTTTCATTGTAAAATCTCTAATGCTAAAGTTTTTTGTTTTATTATCTGCATAACTATGCAGCCTTTTCAGATCTTTTCCCAAGCGGAAAGGCCCAATATAATATTTATCTTAACAGATGATCAACGCTGGGATGCATTGAAGTACGCTGGCAATCCAATCATTGAGACCCCGGAGATGGACGCCCTAGCAAAATCCGGAACCTATTTCAAGAATGCCTTTTCAAGCACACCAATATGTGCAGCAAGTAGGGCATCTATCCTAACCGGATTGTATGAACGGACACATGGATATACCTTTCAAAAGCCTATGCTTCAGCAGCCTTATGCTGAAATCATGTATCCTAAATTGTTGAAAGACAAGGGTTATTATCTTGGTTTTTTTGGGAAGTTAGGTGTGAACATAGATAATCCAAAACAATATTTTGATCAGAGTGATTTTTATGATCGTGCTGAATGGCCGGATAGGCGTGGTTATTTTTATAAAACAATTGATAAAGACACAGTCCATCTTACTCGATACAGTGGATTTCAAGCTCAGGAATTCATCAGAAATGCCCCGAAAGAAAAGCCATTTTGCCTTTCCATTTTTTTTAGCGCTCCACATGCTCAGGACCCTTCGAAAGAACAATATTTTTGGCAAGAAAAGTCAAATCATCTTTATGCGAATGTGGTGATTCCGCCTCCTCTTCTCTCAGATGATAAATATTTCAATCAGCTGCCAGCAGAGGTAAAACAGGGTTTTAATAGAACAAGATGGAAATGGAGGTTTGATACACCTGAAAAATACCAAAACAGTATTAAAGGATATTATCGGATGATTACTGAAATTGATAATGAAATTGGCTTGCTTCGCAAATTACTGAAAGAAAGAGGTTTAGCAGACAATACAATTATCATTGTTATGGGAGACAATGGATATTTTACAGGCGATCGACAGCTGGCCGATAAATGGCTGATGTATGACGTTTCGGTTCGTATCCCTCTCATTATATACGATCCAAGAAAAAATCATCCATCAAGCATCGAAACTATGGTTTTAAATATTGATGTAACTAAATCAATTCTTGAATTCGCAGGCTTACAAGCTCCTAAAAATTACCAGGGAATTAGTCTAAAACCTTTCATTAGTAAGGGTAATAACTATAATTCAGGCAGAAAATCCATTTTGATTGAACACCTTTGGAATTTACCTGATATACCATCAAGCGAAGGTATCCGTACAGACCGGTGGAAATATTTTAGGTATAGGCTAATCAAGGCTCCCGAAGAGTTATATGACCTTAAGAATGACTCACTAGAGACTATTAATCTGGCGGTTAATACAAAGAATTCAAAGGTTATTAAACATTTAAGGAAGTTATTGGATGCCCGTTCTGAAAAATATAGATCAGAAAAACTTGTTCCTGATGAATCGGAAGTTGCTGGAATGAAGTTTTAATG
>JBDNGV010000390.1:0-3364 GCA_041689125.1 Daejeonella sp. | reverse complement strand
TGACGCCGAACTCTTCATAAACTCTGTATTTATTTAACAGCTCGGTTTTATTATTGCCGGGAGAAAGGATCTCAATGACGATATCCGGCGCTCCAATACATCCACGGACATCTATTTTAGAGGTATCACAAATGACGCAAATGTCGGGCTGCAAAACAGTATAGATATCTTTATCCGCTAAACTTTCTTTAGGAAATCGGACATCAAAAGGCGCATAATAAACCTTACAAGGCTCATTTTTTAGGTAATCATAAAGATTATAAGAAATGCTTGCGGATACCTCCTGATGTAAGGGAGATGGCGCAGGACTCATTTTAAATATCTTACCCTTAATAAGCTCTACACGATCATCGAATAACCAGGTAAGGTAATCGGCATAACTGTAAGTTAAAGAAAAATCAATATCCTCCAGAGATAAAACCTTTTCATCCTCATTTAAATTATGATACGGTCCTGACATTGTGCTTAAAATAAATTGATTCTCAAATTTAATTAAATCCCATGCTAATTCCTAAAAATCTTAGTTAACGGTATTTTTTCGTTATAAAATTGCAGACATTTATGAATCCTCTATTGTATTTTTGCTGTACAAAAAATTATACTTCATGACACAATCCATTAAAGACCAAATCAAAGCGCTTATAGAATCTCCCGAAATATCTGAAACCGATTGTCGAAAAGCAAGAGCGATTTATATAAACGGCGATTGCCAGATATTGAGCTGGTCTGCACGGGGTTTTGATGTTTTAGTGTTTTATGAGGATGACGTTGAAGTAAATATTCTATATTCTGAAGAAGAAAGCCTGCGTTATTTTTGTGATGGAAAACCTCTCCCCTGGGATAGTTACGGCCTGGCAGCATTAATGCAGATAGACGAGGAATTGGAAAAACCCCAACAAAAGATTTCTTTAGAGGGGAAACGGTATAGCCGTGAAGGCATGGTAAAACGCGTATTGGAAGAACGGAAAGCAAAAGCTTTAAAAGCAAAATATACCATCCGGTTTGCCGATAATATTTACGGCGAGCACCTGCTGACCAATGAAAAGGGCACGCGTTATAAAATTACGCTCCGCGATTTTGAAAATGAAACCGGCTACATTGATAACCCCGACCTTAAAACCAATAAGCTGGGCACCACCAAACATATCATGTTTGCATTTACTGCACTCAGAGCCCAGCCGGAAACATTTAACAACCTGAGCAAATTCTATCCTTTTGTTGAGGTCTATCTTGACCCACTGAACAATTACCGCATAACCTGGCATTATCCTCACAGTTTAAAACCTGAAATTGCAGCTTTAATTACCAAATATTTTGGCGATAAAAAATATATCGAAGAAGATGCAGTAAAAGACTTTCTCACCTTTATCAGGGAAGCCGCAGAACAGCCCCATATCCTGATAAGGCCGGAAGTAGAAGAAAAAATAAAGAAAGCCTGGGACAGGGAAATGATTGATGTAGTTAAGAAAGAAGAAGAATTAGATTTTTCACTTTTAAAGGGCACTTTATTCCCCTATCAGCAGGAAGGAGTGGCCTTTGCTACTTTCCGTGATGGCGCCGTCATTGCAGATGAAATGGGCCTTGGCAAAACCATTCAGGCTATAGCAACGGCAGTAATGAAGAAAAAGCTGTTTGGCTTTAAAAAGACCCTGATCATTTGCCCTGCTTCTTTAAAAGAACAGTGGAAACAGGAAATTGAAAAATTTTCGCATGAAAAAGCCGTGGTTTCAGAGGGGCTTCCCGAACAAAGGGCCAGCCTGTACCGCAATAGTGATGCTTATTTTATCATTGCCAATTACGAAACCGTATTACGCGACTGGCGGGAAATGAACCGTATGGAAACGGACTTTATTATTTTAGATGAGGCTCAGAAAATCAAAAATTTTTCTACCATCACGGCGCAAAGCATTAAGCTGCTGGAAAAGAAACATGCTTTAGTAATTACCGGTACGCCTATTGAAAATCGCCTGATAGACCTTTACTCCATTATTCAGTTCATTGACCCTCAATTTTTAGCTCCTTTATGGGAATTTTCATATCAGCATTGTCATTTCGACGAAAACAAAGCTGATAAAATTACCGGTTATTACAACCTGCAGCAATTAAATGAGCGATTGAAGCCCATTCTGATAAGAAGGGAAAAGAGAAAGGTACTTAAAGAACTTCCGCAGGTTACAGAAATTACGGTACCGATTGCGCTGCACCTGGAGCAGGAAATATATCACGCCAGCTATGCCAAAGGGATTGCGGCCATCCTGCGGAAAAAATTCATCTCTCCGTTTGATCTCCAAAAACTGATGCTGCTGATGAATAGCATGCGCATGGTATGTGATTCTACTTTCCTAGTGGACAAGGAATCATACATCTCGCCCAAACTTCATGAACTGAAACATATTATCCTTGAGAAATTAGACCTAAAAAACCATAAGGGTAAAGTCATCATCTTCTCAGAATGGATTACTATGCTGCACCTTATTGGCAAAATGCTGCATGAATGCGGTATCGGATTTGCTCAGCTCAGCAGTCAGGTGGCTGTAAAAAACCGCGATAAATTAGTAAAGAAGTTTGAAACCGACATTGACTGCCAGGTGTTTCTTTCTACAGAAGCAGGCGGTGCAGGGCTTAATCTTCAGGTAGCCGATACGGTTATCAATTTCGAACTCCCCTGGAACCCTGCAAAAAAGAACCAGCGCATCGGCCGTATAGACCGCCTGGGGCAGCTAAGCAAGCAGCTTACCGTGATTAACTTAATCACCAAAAATTCAATTGAAACAAAAATAGCATCGGGTTTAACCCTGAAACAAAACCTGTTTGATGGCGTTTTAAAAAATGAAAACGGTCCTGATGAAGTTGATTTTTCCGCATCGGGCAAAGCCCAGTTCCTGCAGGAACTGGAAGAAATTATGAGCGGATTTATTGCTCCGGATACCTCTCGGGAATTGGATACTATACCTGAAGCCGAAAACCTGATGGCAGAAGAAACCCTTCAGGATATTGTTTCTGAAGAGGATAGTCCGGATATAGTATTTGCCGGGGAGCTTACAGAAGCGCAGGAAAGCACTGCAGCTATTGAACAACAGGAAAAAATGCAAACGATGGAAACGGTAATGAACCAGGGAATGGATTTTTTGTCGGGCATATTTAAAATGGCCACAGGAAAAGACCTTGGGCTTGAAGGCCAGAAAATAGAAATAGACAAAGAAACAGGAGATGTAATAATGCGGTTTAAAATGCCAAAGATATAAGCATCAGTGGAATCCTGAATGCAAAGACCAATAACTTAAGAGTATGAGTTCGATTAGTGCTCGTCGGGATTTGTAATGACACAGTTTATTTTACATACCCTGTGTCAATGACCAGAAAC
>JBDNGV010000389.1:0-11827 GCA_041689125.1 Daejeonella sp. | reverse complement strand
AGCCGATTGCGAAGGAGTTCCATCCATTTGCAATGGTTCACCAACTACAAAAAGTTCTACTTGTTCCGAGGAAATGTATCTTTTCAAATAATCAATGATGTCTTTAGGATGTATAGTATCCAGTCCGGTTGCAATGATCTGCAAGGGATCGGTTACCGCAATACCTATGCGTTTGGTACCGTAATCAAAAGCTAGGATGCGCATGTTCCGTTAAATTTCAAATAAATATAGGAGATTTAAAATACCGTCTACTCTGATGCGAATTTTTCACATAGTGCTAGGGTACTTTTTACATCTTCGAGAGTAGTTCTGGGGTTGATCAAACACATCCTTAAAACAACCTGCCCAAGTAGGATTGTGGTAACCAATAGTGCTTCTCCCGATGCCATAATTTTTGCAGCTATTTTTTGATTGATTAAATCCACTTTCTTTTCAGACAATTTTTCATTTACAGGATTGTATCTGAAATTAATTATAGCAAGTGTAGCAGGAGATACTACTTCCCATTTATCACTTTTTCTGAGCTCGGATTCTACCTGTTCTGCAAGAATAATATTATAGTCAATTGCTTGACGGAAAGCTTTGAGTCCGAATGTTTTTATAGACATATAAAATTTCAATGCTCTGAAGTGCCTGGTGAGTTCAATGCCATGATCATAAAAATTTATTTCTGATTCGTTCCCTTCAATATCCCTAAGGTATACCGGTTTTTCAGTAAAGGTTCCTTTTAACCACTTATGATCCCTGACTAGCAAACATCCTATTTCGTAAGGCTGAAACAACCATTTATGAGGATCGACTGTTAAGGAGTCAGCTTTTTCTATTCCTTTGAGTAGTTTTTTACCGTCTTTTGATAAAATCGCCGCTGCCCCGAAGGCACCATCAACATGTAGCCAAATATGTTCCTTTTTACAGATTGCTGCGAGTTCTTCCAATGGATCTACCGTTCCGGTATTGGTTGTTCCTGAAGAAGCAATCAGACAGAATGGTTTTAATCCTTCGATTTTATCCCTAGCTATTGCATTTTTTAATTTATTTATGGAAAACTTAAATTCCAGATCGGTTGGAATTATTCGGATCTGTTCTTTTTTAAAACCTAGAATATTGATCGCTTTAATATTTGAAGAGTGTGCTTGATCGGATAAGTAGATAATCGCTTTGGAAAAATCCTCTCCACATTTTATCTTTCTTGCAGTTGCAAGGGCAGTTAAATTTGCCATAGAACCCCCGCTAGTGAAGATACCTCCTCCCTTTTTTACCGGGAAATTAAAAAGTTTCAGCATCCAATTCAGGGTAGTGATCTCAACCCCGGCTGCTCCTGCTGAACCTACCCATCCGCCGGCAAAAATATTAAAACCCGTTGCCAAGGTGTCAGACATCACACTAATGTAATTGCTAGGGCCGGGAACAAAAGCATAAGATTTTGGATGTGTCATTACATTGCTTTGCGTCATGACATTTTCTAGAACGAAATTCAACACCTCTGTTGCTGGCATCGGATTTTCAGGAGCCTCTTCCGCAAAAAGCTGGTCCATCTGTATTCTGGAGGCATTTGCAACAGGCAGCTTTTTATCCTGTGTTTCGAAATGTTCGATCACCGCATCAACTACTTTGTATCCAAAGTCCTGCATAGCTTCTTTAGAAAGCTTTAATCCCTGATTTTTATTAGATTTCAACAAGATATTATAATTAGTTGGGAGCAAAATTATATATTTTGAACCATCTGCGGGATATATATTTACCGGGCTCTGCAGTATTCTGATCATTTCACAACAATGCTTCCCAAAATTCCTGTGTTCTAAAAGTTAATTTTTCTTATTTTGCACCATGCTGTTTAGGGAAGTTATTGGTCAGAATGCGATAAAGGAACAACTGATTCAATCAGTTTTTGAGAACAGGGTTAGTCATGCACAATTATTTCTTGGTCCCGAAAGTTCGGGAAGTTTCGCTCTGGCCTTGGCCTATGCGCAATTCATTTCCTGTACAAACCGAAGTGAAGCAGATAGCTGCGGCGAATGTTCCTCCTGTAGAAAATACAATAAGTTGATTCATCCGGATCTGCATTTTTCGTATCCTTTTTTCAGAGGCGGTGACAAGGAAGACTCGATGGCCGATCTTGGGGAGTGGCGTGACCTAGTATTGAGCAATCCCTATTTTAATCTTGATGAATGGCGCCTTCGGCTGGATGCTCAGAATAAACAACCCAATATCAATAAAGCCGAATGTCTGAACATTTTACATCGGCTTTCATTAAAAGCATTTGAGTCTGAGTATAAAACGATGATTATCTGGCTTCCTGAATATCTCAAAAATGAGGGAAACCGTCTTTTAAAGACATTGGAGGAGCCGGCTAGCAAAACACTTATTATTTTGGTAGCACAAAATCAGGATCAGATTTTAAATACCATTATCTCCAGAACACAGTTAGTTAAAATTCCGGCTTTAAAGAATGAAGATATTGTTCATTACCTTATTGATAATAAGGATATTACTGAAACTCAGGCTTCCCGGATAGCTTATTTGAGTGATGGTAATCTGCAAACCGCATTGAATCTTTTGAAAGAAGATGATCATGATGATTTCAGAAATTTTACAAACTGGATGCGGATGACATTCGCTGATAAAGGTGCTCAGATAATAGATTTTGTGGATGAGATTTCTAAACTGGGTCGTGAGAATCAAAAAAACATGTTGCGTTATGGAGTTCAGCTAATCCGGGAATGTATTATGATGATGTCGGGTGCAGAATCATTAGTACATTTACCATCAGCCGAACTTGATTTCATTAGAAATTTCAGTAAGCACCTAGATCTTGCTAAATGCGAGGCTCTGGTAAACGAGCTGGAAAAGGCTCATTATCATATAGAACGTAATGCGAATCCGAAAATTTTATTTTTAGATGTATCTTTACAATTCGTTAAAATTTTAAAGTTTAATACGCTCCCTGCGGGGACTCAATATATATTGAATTAGTTATGGGATGTGGTAGTTGTTCAACGGGAGGCTGTGCCCCTGCAGGATGTAAGAGTAATGGTTCATGCCTTACCAATGGTTGCAGTAAATTAGATGTTTATGATTGGTTGTCGCATATGGATATGCCTTCTAATTTTAAACCGTTTAATATTATAGAAATTAAATTCAAGGGCTCAAGAAAGGAGTTCTTTCTGAATACCGAAAATTTATACCTCGAAGCCGGAGAGTTGGTTGCTGTTGAAACCACTTCCGGTGGTTTTGATATCGGTCATGTTTCCCTGACCGGGGAGTTGGTCCGAATGCAGCTTAAAAAGAAGCAGGTCCGCACAGAAGATGTTCTAAAAAAGATCTATCGAAAAGCTACTCCTGCCGATGTCGATAAATGGAAAATTTCAAAGGATCTGGAATTTGAAACCATGCACAAGGCAAGGGTTTTGGCAAAGGAACTTGGCCTTGCTATGAAACTGAGTGATGTGGATTATCAAGGAGACCGGACTAAAGCCACATTTTATTATACGGCTGAAGGTCGAGTTGATTTTAGAGAACTGATAAAAAAAATGGCAGAGACCTTCCGTATCCGAATTGAGATGCGGCAGATTGGGATGCGTCAAGAAGCAAGTCGCTTGGGCGGAATTGGTTCCTGCGGACGTGAACTTTGCTGTTCAACCTGGTTAACTGATTTTAAAACAGTATCCACATCTGCAGCAAGATATCAGAATCTTTCACTGAATACGCTGAAGCTTGCCGGACAATGCGGTAAATTAAAATGCTGCTTGAATTATGAGCTGGATACTTACATGGATGCGCTGAAGGATATTCCCAACAACGTGGAACGCTTGGAGACTCTGACCGGTACTGTAAGGCATCAGAAAACTGATATCTTCAAAAAACTAATGTGGTTTAGTTATCCAAATGATGAGAACTGGATCCCTGTTGATATTGCCAGAGTAAAAGAGGTTCAGAAATTAAATAAGGAGGGGATTAAACCTGAATATTTGAAAGTGGAGCTTGCTGAAGAAGATAAACCTATTGTTACAAAGGTCTTTGATTACGAAAATGTGGTTGGCCAAGATAGTCTGACCCGACTTGATAATAAAGGCGGAAGGAACAAGAAGAATAATCGTAAGAACCGTAATAAACCTAAAATTTCCGGTGACCCCCAAGCAGGTGTAGATTTATCAGCGGGACAAGAAACTGTCCAAAGGGAGCCAAAACCCCAGAATCCTAATCAGCAGCAAAGGCCTGCCGGTCTACAGCCCGAAAGACCTGATGGGCCTAGCCGAAATAACAAACGAAGAAAAAATTTCAGGAATAACAATAACCGTGAAAGACCTGCAGGAGAAAATCCTGAGGGAGCAAAACCTACAGAATAATTTAATGAAGCGGGATAGATTATCGTTTTTATTGTTTGTTTTGTTTGCGACAACTCTGGCCGCATGCCATGATCAGGCGGCAATCGTTGACAGCAATATTGAACTGGATAAACATAATTGGTCTTATTCTGAAAAGGTCAAAATTTCGCTAAATATTGAGGCAACAGATATACCCTATAATTTATATCTCAACCTTCGGCATACCTCGAATTATAAGTATTCAAATATTTTTCTGCTGATCCATATTATTGGTCCGGATGGTAAAAGAACCACAGAAAGACGTGAGTTTAGGTTGGCTCTTTCCGATGGTGAATGGCTTGGTAGCGGATCGGGAAATATATACAGCTATCAAATATTATTTAAAGAAGACTATAAATTTCCTTTAAAAGGTAAATATGTTATTGAGATGGAGCAGAATATGAGGGATAATCCCTTAGATTATATTAGTGACGCAGGTATTCGGGTAGAAAAAGCGATTTAATATGATTGCATTCAAAAAATTTCTTACAAGTACTTCTTACAGCTATCTTACGATATTTCTAATCGTTTTCTGCCTCTTTTCAGTTTTAATACTTGACCCCGGACATCCATTATACGTTTCTTCATTTATTTGTGCACCCATAATTCTTATTCTGCAACAATACCGAAAAAATCTAATGAAAAAATCGGATAAGTAAGTCAAAAAAACATTGAATTACAATAGAAACAATAATGTTTCGAGTTTCATTCCTCTGGATCCTTTCAATAAAACAGTAGAACCTTTGATGGGATTCTCTTCGAGGGCTTGCTGCGCTTCCTGAACTGTTCTGAAAAATTCAGCAGCTTTACTTTCTTTATGTTTATGGAATTCTTCACCGATAAAAATCTTTCTTTCCGAATTACCTGCCATCGCCTTATCCAGTATTAATTGATGTTCTTTGCCTCCTTCATTTCCCAGCTCAAACATATCTCCTAAAATTAATGCTTTGGAAGTTGTGTCAATTGATTCCAAGTTATCCAAAGCAACCATCATACTGCTTGGATTAGCATTATAATAATCGCAGATTATAGTATTGTGTTCAGTTTTTAAAATCTGAGAACGGTTATTGAGTGGAAAGTAGGAACTAATACCAGCATTGATTTGCTCGGGATTAAGTTTAAGATAGCTTCCGATGCAGATTGCACCAACAATATTATCAAAATTATAGATTCCCGGTAAATTTGATTTTGCTGTATAACCAGACTCAGAGGATGTTCTACTTTTAGTTTTCCATTCTATGTCAAGGAATGGGGATGAAGCTTTTAGTTCTGCGCTAATGAAATTATCCCTTGCTGAGCCATAGGTGATAGTATTTTTAACACCGCGTTCTGAACTCATTTCATTTAAAATCGGATCATCAGCATTCATGAATATGATGCCCTGTGTTTTGGAGATAAATTCATAGAGTTCACCCTTTCCAATTCTAACTCCTTCAATTCCGCCGAATCCCTCTAGATGAGCTTTCCCGACATTAGTGATCAATCCATGAGTTGGTTGAGCAATTCCGCAAAGAAAGCCAATCTCTTTCTGATGATTTGCCCCCATTTCTATGATTGCAATTTCGCAGGAGTCATCTATTGATAAAATACTTAATGGAACACCAATATGGTTATTTAGATTACCTTCTGTAGCATAAGTTTTGTATTGTTGTGAAAGTACTGATCTGATCAGTTCCTTGGTAGTAGTTTTTCCATTGGATCCGGTAATACCGATAAGCGGAATACTAAGCTGTTTTCTATGAAACCTGGCCAAATCCTGAAGTGTTTCTAATACATCTGAAACAAGTATAAAATGTTCATTTACAGCATATTTAGGTTCGTCAATTATTGCGTAATCTGCTCCACTCTGAATTGCCTTTTGGGCAAATTCATTCCCATTAAAATAATCCCCCTTCAGAGCAAAGAACAGGCATGATTTGCTAATCTTTCTTGTATCTGTACAAATTACCGGATGTTCCCTGTATAACTTATATAATTCTTCAATATTCATTTTACATAGCTTATTACAATAATAATACTTTTGTTGCTTTCGGGCGAGGAATTTGGTAATTATGCGATTGTCCCGTACATTCGAAGGGTTTCTTTAAGCATTGAATATGGCTGAATGGGAGCTAAGATATCGGAATAAATCCTTCAATTTATCCTGTTCAATCTAAGCCATTTTACTGTCTATGCAATTTACCTCAGGACATTACCAATTATAAATACTTAATTCCGGATGAAAAAATATCTTATTCTATTCCTCTTTTTAATAGAAATTCAATTTAATGGCTTTGGGCAAAAAATTCAATCCCCATCTGAATTTCTTGGTTATAAGCTGGGAGGGCAGTTTACACCGCATTACAGGGTAGTTGAATATTATAAATATCTCGCAACTGTCTCTAAGAATATCAAACTACAAGAATATGGTAAAACAAATGAAGGCCGTCCTTTATTCCTTGCTTTTGTAGGTTCTGATTCAAATATTTCACGTCTAGAGGAGATCAGGAAGAATAATATGAGCCTTACCGGTATTAAGGATGGCTTAAACACCTTAAATACGGCGGAAGTTTTAAAAGATCAGCCGGTACTAGTTTGGTTTAGCTATAATGTTCATGGAAATGAATCTGTATCAACAGAAGCCTCATTACAAACCGTATTTGAACTTCTTGATCCTGCAAATGCAAGAACAAAAGCATGGTTAAAGAATACCCTAGTTATTCTTGATCCCTGTTTAAACCCGGATGGAAGGGAGCGTTACGTTAATTTTTATAATCCTATAAAAAATTCAGTTCCCGATGCCCTTCCTTTCGCTCGTGAGCATATGGAACCTTGGCCTGGGGGCAGGGCCAATCATTATTATTTTGATTTGAACCGCGACTGGGTTTGGCAAAGTCAGGTTGAATCCCAGCAGCGACTTGCGGTTTATAATAAATGGCTTCCACAGGTTCATGTTGATTTTCATGAACAGGGAATAAATAATCCATATTATTTTGCACCGGCTGCAGAACCCTATCATCAAGACATCAGTAAATGGCAAAGGGAGTTTCAAACTATTATTGGTAAGAATAATGCACGCTACTTTGATCAGAATGGATGGATGTATTTTACTAGGGAGAACTTTGACCTACTTTATCCCTCATATGGCGATACCTATCCGGTTTATAATGGCTCAATCGGAATGACCTATGAACAAGGGGGATCAGGCAGAGCAGGACTTGCAGTGATTAATGCAGAAGGCGATACTTTAACTCTGAAAGATCGGATTGACCATCATCATACTACAGGTCTTTCAACATTAGAAGCTGCTTCCCAACATGCTGAACAGGCAATTTTAGAATTCAAGAATTATTTTACTTCAAGCAAATCAAATCCTCCCGGGGAATATAAATCTTATATCATTAAAGGCGACAATATAGAAAAGATCAAATCTCTTGCGCTGTTGCTTCAAAGGAATGATATTGAATTTGGTTTTGGGATTTCTAAAGGGGCTCAGGGATATAATTATTTCAATGGGAAAACGGAAAGCTTCAAGGTTGAGAAAACGGATATGGTGCTAAGTGCCCACCAGCCCAAATCAGTACTTCTCAAAGTTTTGTTTGAGCCAAATACGTTTGTATCAGATTCCGCTACCTATGATATTACTGCATGGTCATTACCTTATGCTTATGGAATTCAGGCTTATGGTACAAAAGAATCCATCAAACCTGAAACAAGCAGTTTTCCTGAAATTAATACATCGACCTCTGTGGTTTCAAATCCCGTCGCTTATATCGCTAACTGGAATTCTATTTCAGATGTAAAATTTCTGGCTGAGTTACTGAACAATAACATTAAAGTACGGTACTCTGAAATTCCATTTGAAACTTCCGGCAGGCGCTTTAACGCAGGCTCTCTTATTATTACCCGAAACGGCAACAGTACAACCGCTGGTGGATTTGAGAAGACGGTAACTGAAATTGCGAACAGAACGGGAATCAGTCTTTTTGCTATTCCTACCGCATTTGTTGATAAAGGGGCAGATCTTGGGTCGAGTAAGGTACGTTATATAAAGAAACCTAAGGTTGTTGTGGTTGGCGGGGAATCTGTCTCCTCACTTTCTTTAGGTGAGGTATGGCATTTTTTTGAACAGGAGATTAAATATCCCATTACAGTAGTCAGGCCTCAGGACTTGAACATGATCAATTGGAATGAGTTTGATGTGCTCATTTATCCCGATGGCAATTATACTGAAATGGGTAATGAAAAAATGTTGCAGTGGATTCGCGGTGGAGGAAAGCTTATCGCCATGAAAAATGCGATTTCAGAATTAGCTGGAAAAAAAGGTTTTGATATTAAGAATAAGGAAGAGGCTAAAAAGGTAGATCCGGACATTTATGAAGATCTCAAAACATATGAATTAAGAGAAAGAGAGAATGTAAGTACAAATATTCCGGGTGCCATTTATAAAGTAAATTTGGACAATACTCATCCTTTGGGCTTTGGATTTCCAAACTTTTACTACACATTAAAGCTTGATGACAAGGTTTATAAGTACTTGATTGGCGGATGGAATGTAGGTATTATCAAAAAAGAAAATTATGTTAGCGGGTTTGTTGGAGTGCAGGCAAAGAAAAAATTAACAGATGGCTTGATTTTCGGGGTCCAAGAAATGGGCAGTGGTTCAGTGGTTTATTTAGCTGATGATCCATTATTCAGGGGTTTTTGGGAAAACGGTAAATTGTTATTCAGCAATGCTGTATTTATGGTTGGACATTAAAATAACCCCGGTAACAACTCTACAGTGTAACAACAAATATTTTCCTGATATAATAAAGATTCAACATCGATGATCGTTAATTGGTTCCAGCTTTAGCTTAAGGTATTTGGTGGTTTTTGAATGAGCTTTACCCAAAAGATGAAATTTTACCGGATTTACGGCTAAAGCCAATTCATATTTCATTTTAAACAAGGGGCTACAGCCCCTTGCTGCAATTGCTTAGATAAAAGATATGGAAACACGGTAGGGTAATAACCGAGAATTTTTTAAAATTGTTCCAGCGGCTCAGCGGTGTTTCTTTTTTGACTGTATAAGCTGTCATTTTTGCATTTTAATCCGTTAGATGTCATAATCCATTCTGAAAGAAAATCACTTTTTGCATTTTGCGGCTGACAATCCCAGAGACTGTAATCTTCAAGATAGCGATTTAAAGTTCCCTCAATGAAAAGTGTGGTATTAGTAGGAATACGCAAAATCAGATCTACATTCTGGTCGCGCCATAATTCGCCTTTTTGAAGATGTGTGTTGCCGTCAAATAATAACAGGGAGTCTGTTTGGATATAGCGATGTTTTGCACGCTGAGCATTTTCCAGGGCTGTTTGAAAATCAGGACCTTTGGCGCTGAATTCTTGAATCAGGACTGGGGTTTTGATATCTGCTTTTTCAATTTTAAAACTTACATTTCTTGGTAAATTAAATTCGCCTCGTCTCGAGTTTAAAATGATGCGGCCTTTAAAATCATTCGGGTCAATATTATAATCCATACTATCTTCTTTTGCAAGAAATTGAAAAGGATTTAATTTGAGATAAAAGCTTTTTGATGGTTTTAAATTTGACTTTACAGAGAATTTTGCTTCTTCATTGAATTCTGAACCAATCTTCGAGACATGGTATATGCCAATCCCTAAACCGGCAAGCCAGATGATCAGCATTCCGAAGTATAAAGTTTTTGAAACTTCGAAATGAGCAAATAATACTCTTATAGCAAATATAACGAGTGCAGTAATAGGAATAAATACAAGAGTAAATGCAGAGAGTGTAAGAACAGATTTATAACCCGGGTTTACAACATTAAATGGGAAAGTGTTTAGCTGATTACCGTTCCAATAACCTAAAAATGTTATTAGACCAACGCCAAGTACAAATAATCCAATTACACCTGTTAAAATGATAATTGCTCCGATAAATTTTATGAATATCATCCCGGCCTTGCCAATGAACTTTGCTAACTGGTTAATTGCTGGTTTTGCTTCTTAACTTGCCCTTTTAAGTCCGCTTTTCAAACCTTCAATCTCTTCATCAAAGTTCTTTTTGAAATTCTGTATATTAATGGGTTCACATTTCATTGCCATTTTATCAACCCTGGTTTTCGCCTTTGGTATAACCAGCCATAAAATTATGTATACCGGAATACCAATGCCCATAAATAAGGTTATTATAGCAATTAGTCTGATCCACTTCGGCTCAACACCGAAATAGTGCCCGATACCTGAGCAAACCCCACCGACTAAACTGTCTTCGGTATCCCTGAATAATTTCTTTTCGGTTTTATAGGCGCCGGTTGAGAGGCAGATCGTCTGATCCTCTTCATCGATATCAAAATCATCAACAGCCCCCATTTTTTCGGTGACAAATTCGACATCATCGATTATGATTACCTGTTTATGATCAAGCTTCAGCCTTTCACTGAACATTTCTGCTAGTCTGTTTTCAATATCTGTGACTATCTCTTCACTATCGGTAGTGTAAGTAAAATGCCTTTTTACTCCAGTCATATAAGTTCTCAACACTTCATATGCATCTTCCTCAATATGGAAAACAGTCCCATTAATATTGATTATAATAGTTTTATTCATAGCCTTAATTTTAGCAATTTTTTATTATTTTTCAGTAGTGGGTTCAATAATTCTATTTTCTAATAATACCTCCACTGCATAAGATAATTCAGACCAGGTAGTATCCAAACGTTTTAACACTTCAAGTCCTGCCGGTGATAATATGTAATATTTTCTGGGTGGGCCTGATGTCGATTCCTGCCAATTATAGATTAATAGTCCATTATTCTTTAATCTTGTTAATAAGGGGTATATAGTACCCTCTACCACAATTAAGCGGGCTTTTGTAAGTTCAGAGATGATATCTGATGCATAAATCTCTCCTCGGGAGATAATGGATAGAATACAATATTCAAGTATTCCTTTCCTCATCTGGGTTTGGGTATTTTTAACTATCATATAACAAAGATATATGTTTTGTTTGGTAATGTGTAATACATAGTATTAAAATAAATTTATATATCTATATAATTGTTATAATTGTTCAGTTTCTTATGAATCATTTCGCGGGCATTTCTTTGTTGTTTTAGCTAAATACCAAGCATAAATACACAAGTAAAAATTGTATCCAAAGCAGATTGAATTTCTGGATTTAAAATGAGAATGTATTCGGGTTGAACGTAAATACCTTTCTCGACTTATATATTTGAAATCTAGCGATCTACTTTTGCAAACCAAGTCTTGAATCTTTAGATTTTAATCTAAATATCACAATGCACGCATAATATTTATTTTTTATTCTACATATATTAAAAATTAAATACCTGAATATCAAGTATTTACAAATTTTACAAAAAAATAACAATAAATATATTTTGCCGTAACAAATATGTTGCCCAAATTTGACTATAAAGTAACCAACATTAATCAATCCTCATTTAAACAATTCT